>JAYGDG010000773.1:0-3023 GCA_046583015.1 Pirellulaceae bacterium
TATCCAGAACACCCTTGATTTTCAAGGGTTTCCCTGAATAGGAAAAGGTACAGCAGTCTTCTTGAACAACTTACTCTAGTCTCTCTCATACTACTTTGACTGGAACAACTCACTCGTAACAATCAGCTTTACCATGGTAGCAAGGCCATCTTCCTGTTTACGAAGATCGGCGGCAATCCGATTTACACTTGCGTAATCCCCAAACGTCAAAGGTCTGCCCAGGGCGTAAGTTACCATCTTGTACACCATGGCCCGGGCAAACTGGTCCTGTCGATTTTCCAGCAGGAACCGTTTTAGCCCTTCCATGCCAGCAAGCTTTTGCTTGTTGAACAAGAGGCTGGTCGCATCAACAGGTTTTCCCTGGATCTCGTTGCGCCATCGTCCGAGCGCATCATAATTCTCAAAAGCGATTCCCCAGGGGTCGATCTTGGCATGGCAGGACATGCAAGCAGCATGGTTGCGGTGGTCTTCGATACGTTGCTTGAGCGTGAGCTTGGCGATTTCCGGATCTGCCAGATCAATTTCCGGCACGGCCGGAGGTGGTGGTGGAGGTGGGTCGTTGAGAAGACTTTCCAGCAACCAGATTCCCCGCTTGAGCGGATGGGAGTCAGCGCCTGCTGAATTCATGGCCAGCAGACCCGCCTGGGTCAGTAATCCCCCCCGTTTCTGCTCCACGTCGAGTTTCACTCGCTGGAAGTGATTGCCAAAGACGTCGTTGATCCCGTAATGGCGAGCGAGACGTTCGTTCACCATGGTGTAATCTGCATCGATAAAACTCAAAATGCTGCCGTTCTCCTGCAAGACCTCCTGGAAGAAGGCAATTGGTTCCTGTTGCATCGCTTCTTTTAAAGAAGAGTCAAACTGGGGATGGATCTTTCGGTCAACGTTCAAGAAATCCAGCAGTTGCATATCGAGCCATTGTCGTACGAAGTGCTTGGAAAACCGTCGGGAACGGGCATCAGAGAGCATGCGCTGCACCTGGCCAGCAAGCACACCTGGATCATTTAGTTTCCCGTTGGCAGCGAGCTTCAACAGCTCGGCATCGGGCGTACTGCACCACAGGAACATCGATAGTCGCGTTGCCAGTTCGTGACCCGATAGTAATTGCATCTTCGCTGGTTGCTTGGCATCTTCCTTGACATCCGTTCTTACCAGGTAGAGAAGGTTCGGTGACGAGAGGACCGCAGCCAGCACCTCGACGACCGCTTCTTCAAGGTTTTCACACTCGGGGCGAATCGCCTTGTAAAGCTTGATTTTCTGATCCACCTCTGCCCGGGTCACGTCGCGTCGCCAGGCACGTCTCATGAAATTCTCGATAACTTCGCGCGCGTAAATATTCTCGTTGGCCCGGTTCTTACTATCGAAAAAAATACGCGTGTGGGACTGCGGAGGCCAGTGCTCATAAACGGGCGTACTTACCTCCACACAGTCGATTTGGATATCCCCTTGCGAGACGGAACTGTTCCCCAGTCGGATGTATTCGGAAGGACTGGGCAGCGCCCCCATTTTTGTAATATTCCGAACCGAGTTGCGGGGGTAGATCTCTCCGAGGGGAATATCCCACTGGTAAATTTCAGGGTTCTCGGGACTGGCCTTGATGGGAGTATCTGCGGTACTCACGCGCATTCGTGCACGGCCCTCGTTACTGGCTTGCCAGCCAAATTCCAACTGCAAGCTGGGAGTTCCCGTCGCTTCCCCTGGTGCCCGGGAGGCACGGACGCGAATTCGCAGCATCCCCTCGTCGGGAATCCGATCTCCCAATTCGACAATCAGATTCTGGCCCCTGGGAAGGATGGCAACGTGATCAAAAGTAGCAGGCATCTTGGAAAGTACATCGGTCGGTGCAAATGCATATTTTGCACCGGGGTATCCCCAGTTTGCTCGAGCGGTACGTCCTGTCGACAGTTCCCGGTAGTAGGTATTGTTGTGGGGTTTCTTGAAGCTGGCCGCCAGTTGATCGGCTTCTTTTTTTTAGCCTCGCCGGATCGTCTTTAAATTTCTCCTTGAGTTTGTCTAGCTGTTCGGTCTGCTTGGGCCACTCCCTGGCAGCAGCGTCTTTCATGGTCACGCTCCAGTGGATTACGGGAGGACGCTCGCCACCAGCGGTCGCACGCAGCAGCGCCTTGCGAGCCAGGCGACGGTACATCTCAAACTGCACGACGGTCATGTGCAGTACTTCCGAGCTGTTTTGAAAGCCATCTTCGGAAATCGCTTCGGGAGGTAAGTCCTTGGCAAAGTCATAGGGGAGCCCGAGCAAATCCTGCAAGGCGTAATTGTATTCGTAACGGGTCATGCGACGGAAAGAAGAATGCCCCTGTTGCCGCCGGCGCACCTCCGACGCTGTTTGAATCTCCGCGGAAAGCCATTCGATGATCTTGCTGCGATCCGGATCAGCCAGCTTGACCTTTGCATCCTCGGGAGGCATCTCGCGGTTGCTCAAAACACTAAAAACCTCCAGCCACCAGTCTACGTCCTTGCCATGGAGAAGATCGGGATCCAGGATGTCGACGCGGAACTTACCTTCCTGCTTCCCGTAACCATGACATCTAGAGCAGGTCTTTCTCAAGACGGGCGCTATCTGCGCGCGGAATTCCGCGAGCCGAGGCTGGGGTGCTGCCGAGTCTGTCGACTTGCGGGCCGGAGGCTTGTCCTGTGCCAGGGCAAAGGTTGATCCCAAGGTGGCGAGCAACAGCAATACCAGCCATTGGAGTTTTCTCTTCTCCATGAATTAACCAGCTTTCTCCAATAGCTCGGCCACGGATCCACCGAGGGTACTACGGGTTCGAGAACTAGGCCAGGACTTCAGACATCTCCCCGCTGCTGTCAGCGAAAGAGTCAGCCTTCACGCCCATTCGTTTTTGCACGGTAACAAACAGGTTGGCCAGCGGAACGTCCTTGCCGAACGTAAGGTATTGCCCGTGTTTGTATCCCATGCTCTTGCCACCAGCAAGGATCAGGGGATAGTTCGTATTGTTATGGGTCTTGCTGTTGCTGCTTCCATAAAATATGCAGGTGTTATCCAG
>JAYGDG010000792.1:0-36025 GCA_046583015.1 Pirellulaceae bacterium
TCCGCGATCGGCATAACTTCCGGAAGACAGGGCCCCGATTCTCCCGACTCCTTCGTAAAGACCGAAGTGAAGGCCACATTACCCTCTGCCTTTTCAGCAAAGAAAACTTTTTTATCCTTGGCCGTGAAGATAAAGCTTCGATTGAGAAAAGCAAAAATACTGTAATAATCTTCCTGGTAGTAATCATCAATCAACGGATGATCGTGGCATTGAGCACACTGCAAATCCATCCCAAAAAAGATTCGCCCCACGTCTCGTGTTAACCGATTCGGTTCTCCTTCTCGGTCCAGGTAAAAACGTACCGCGGCTCTCAACTTGGGATCGGACCCGTCGGCAGACAGGATCTCCCGTGATAGCTGGTCAAGTTTTTTCCCTGCCAAGAACGATTCGTAGAGATAGGTTCGCCAGGCCGCTGTCTTGACGTGCTTGTCAGGTTGGCGCTCCATCATCATGAGATCGAACGTGGTCGCCATGAATCTTGAAAAACGGGGATGTTCCAGCAACCTGTCCACCACCCGAGCCCGTTTGTCGGGAGCCGTGTCTGCTAAAAACACCCGCACCTGGTCGGTCGTGGGAACGGTACCATGTAAATCAAGGTAAATACGTCGCAAAAACTCCGTGTCCGAAGCAGGTCGACTAGGAATCCCCAGGTTACCATTCGTGATGGCAGTATCGATACGCATATGCAGTGCATCTACTGCTAAAAGTCGAGGAGACTCAGCAGCCATCCAGGCGATGAGAACCGCCATGAACCCACTCAGCAATCGCCCATTGGCGCAGCGTGCGATGACTAAACATCGCGTCTCGGCATGATTCCAGTTCATGACCACGGCATCGCTTTCTGGAAATTATTTTGTAGCCACAATTCGGTCTGACTCTATCAAGGGTGGGTCTCGATCCATCGAAAACAGGTGGGATATCCCGATTATAACCCGGTATTCCTAACTATGTTAAGATTGGCTTCGCAGGCTAACGTGAAATTCTTTCCTGGTCTTCTCTACCAGGTCGCCGTATGGGGATACATGTGATGTATCTCCGGACTACTTAAACCAACCCTGTCAAATGGTTTAAGGGACTTCCAGACCGTTTCCTGGAATCTCTCTGCTTGCTGTAGCGAGCTATCACCTCGATCTAAATCCATCTGCAAGCGTTCCAAAACACTGCTGACAATCCGGGTCCAATCAGCTTGATCCGCCCCCAGGAAAGCGGTAGGTGCTCGATCCTGTGGCCCCTCCAGCCGATCTAACTCGTACCGAATCGTCGCGATGAAATAGAGCATGGAATAACTCACGAACCAGGGAAAATGATTCATCGCTCGGTAGCAACCGGACACCAATCGATCGAGCAACACCAATTCCTGGAGTACCTGCTGCTGGTATGTCTGCAAGGCCGCAATACGATTCTCGTGATCCCATGACTGTTCCAGGATCCTGGCCAATCTCTCCACGCCGCTCAACGTATGAGCAATTCCCGTACTGTGTAACGGATCGATGAATCCGGCTGCGTGCGGCAGCATGGCCCAATCATTTCCAGCTGCCTGGCTCGACAGGCGTTGCAGGCGACCTGTTCTCAGCAATTGTCCCGGTGGATCAGCCAGGGTCGCATCCTGCAACAAGCGGCCCACCGCAGGATATCGAATCTTCATGGCCTCCCAGGGATCTTCCCGCTCCGCCAGGAGTACCTCACCAGGCCGGGACTGGTCCATCACCAGGCCGACACTGGTCATTCCCTGGTTAAAACGTAACATCCACAACCAGGAATTTTCGAGCAAGTGATGCTGAGCCGAATAGTCACAACAGAACGGATGATCCTGGATGTGGTCATGTCGCGGAGCAAGCTGATCGTGCCATGAGTTCACCTTGTGGAAGTGACCATAGATTGCCGAGGTATGCGTCTGTAATTGATCGACCTGGTCGGGAATCTGCAAGAACCGTTTCAGCACTCCTCCTGCACCGGTAGCATCGACGACAAATGCTGCCTTGATGTGCACAGGTTGTCCCGCCAGGGACCCTTCTATTTGCCATTTCGTCCTGGCTGCGGGGTCATAATCCATGCGGATCATTTCTGTCTCCTGCAACAGCAGCGCACCACGTTCGACAGCAACCTGGCAGAAGGCTGCATCCACATCGGCACGCAACCAATGGGTATCACTCAATGAATCTTCGTTGCTGGCGGCGACCAGCAGTTCATTTTCATGGTTGCTGCCAACCTGGAACTCCTGGCCTGCCTGGTGATTGAAGTAGCTAAATCCTCGTTTAATGCCACAGCCGATTTCCGGGTAGGCTTGTTGCCAGGTTCCATAGCGACTGAACGGGCTGATCTCTTGCAGTCCATAGCGCCGAGCCAACGTTTCCAGGATCATGTTCGCACTGGGAGTCGACGACTCACCAATCGCAAATCGCGGATGACTCTGACGATCAACCAGGGCCACGGAGCGTCCCATCGAGCAGAGAATCTGCGCCAGCAACGATCCCGAGAAACCGGATCCCACAACAACGACGTCAACCTCGTGAAGGGTCATCACCTGCCACCTGTTTTATTTGCGACACTTGTCCGTCTCCTGCCGTTGTCGAACTAGCCACAACCCGATCGGGAACACCTGGCTGGCTCCGGCACCTGCTGGGTCTTGTTCATGATTTCCAGTCGCCGCAGGCGGTCTCTGGCACATTCGGGGCAAGGGCAAAACTGCTCGGCATCCCAGAGATCCATAAAAACACGACCCTGTTTCATTTGCAGTCCAGTTTCCAGCACCTGTTCCATGGATCGCACGCTAGGCGGCTGAAAGCTCCCGGCTGCCTGTAATTGTTCCATGATCCCGTTGCCTGTCCGTGTTGGAATGATACTGCAACACTGGACACCAATGTCAAAAGCATACTGGATGGATTGGATGGCCCAATGCACTCCCTCCTCTTCATTGAGCGAGGGAGGCTTCAACAGGATGAAGGCCCGCACGTCAACCTGGTGGTTCAGCAGGAACTCGACGGCTCGCTGGAAATCGGACAGGGTCATTTGCTTGTTGAGTCGCGGAAGAATTTCCGGATGCACGGTTTCGAGTCCCAGGGCAATTTCCAGTTCCCCGGACAGGCAGTCGCGGAACTGCAGGCAATCCTCATTACAGAGACGTGGGTGATTTTCAACAATCGTTCGTTGAAAACCCGCAAGCCGCTCGCCAATGCGTGGCCAGTCCTGCCGGGCGATCGCCTGCGCATCGAAGAAATTCCCGCTGTTGTATAGTTTAACCTGGCGCACCTCTTCTCCCGGAAGTGCCTCCTCAAGGCCAAGCTGCCGGAAGGCAGCGTCGATCTGGGCCGGGATATCTCCAACTGCCACCGATTGGTCCGTCGTGTTCTTCCAGAGATCACACATCAAGCAACGAAATGCGCATTCCCGGTTGGTCAGGAAAACGGTCGCGACCTGTTCCAGGCATCCCCGGGCCGAGTATTCTTCTTCCAGGAAGCAGGCATAGGGATGCCGGGGATCAACGTGATTCTTCGGGGGACGGGCCGCGAGAATCTGGGCATCTGTAAAATGAGGAAGTTCTTTGAGCATAACGCCGTCTTTACCGCCGGGCGATCAATACATCCGGGCAAACACCTCTCGGTAATCCGATTCCTGCTCGGGAAACAGTTGCTGGAACAGGGTTTCATCCACCGTACCATTCTGGAAACGACGTTTCTCGAACACGGGCATCGTAATACCCGTGACCGCCTGGACGCCTCTTCGTACAATCTCCCCCTTGAGCGAATACAACCGCTGGTGGTCCCAATCCGTCAAGTCCACGAATGGAATCCCCTCGGCCACGGCGATCACGTTGGGTAATGCATAGGGACTCAAGCCGGAAAATCCCAAGGCCCGCGCCGGGGCATAGCTGCGTACATGACCTCGGCTTTGTCCGCCGGAATAAGTCAACGAATGCTTGACCGCATGGACTCCCCAGCCTTCCTGGTAAAGCATGAGATTGTTGAGCACGCTGTGAATCGTCAATTCCGGGTTTTCCTCGATCGGATAGTCCTTGAGGTTTTCATCGCCTCCATCTCCATCGACCAGGTATTTCCAGTCCGGGTAACGCTGTCGGATTCCGCGACAGATCGCCAGGGCCATCGTGGCCGATTGTACGTCCAGTGGCTTGTAGTCCTCGATGACCCGTACTGCTTCCCGGAAATCAACATCCCCGGTACTCACCTCGATGGCTTCCAGGTAAAAGGATATGTCCAGTTCTTCCAGGAAACGAGCGGCCTGGCTGGCATCGGGCGAGGCTCCGTCGATCGACAGTGTGAATGCCTTCAGTCGAGCAGGCGACTCACCACGCTGCAACAACAGGTGATGTAGAACCAGCAGGACCGATCCGCTGTCGATGCCACCTGAAAAAAGGACTCCCAGCGGTTCCCCGGCATCCACCTGGTCCAACCAGCGGTTACACTCATCAGCCAGCACGCCAATATAGGCAGCACCAATTTCGTCCAGGTCCGTCCCCAACCGATTCCGGACGGGATCAAAGAAACGAGTATAGGTGGGGTTCGGATCCGGGCATCCCAGCAATCCCAATTCCACCAAGTAATGCGCCGGAACCATGCGTGTATAGGATGGATGAAACTGGTCTCCCAACCCTTCCTTGTCCAGGAATGCTTTCAACTCATCGATACGTTCAGCCACCACGAGGCAGGGTCCGGCCGCCTGCTTGGCCAGGAAATATCTTAGCGGACGTCCAATGGACCGGGCCATCCGCACGACCTTGCCTCGCTTCTGAACCAGCGCGAACTGGCCATCGATCTGGCCGACGCGTTCGGCGTCTCCACTGGCCACCAACTCGGCAGCTTCCTCGTGGCTCATATTCAAGATAACGTTGGCATCGGCATCGCTTAAATCAATCATCCGCTCGATGTAGTTGCTCTGGGACATGATCCGGTTCCTCTCAATATTTCCCGTTCTGTACTTGAAACTTGGTTGGTTTGTCGAGCAGCGGACGATGGTTGCCAACCCAGTCGGCCGTCCAGCGAATGACCTGGTTCGCCGAAACTTCCGGGGCACCCAGGCATTCCATTCCCATCGTGGCGTTACTCAACAACGCCGTTGGTCTCTCCTGGCCGGTGAACGCGGCTTTCACTCCCAGTTCCTTGGCCAGTTGCTCGCTGACCATTTTCACGTTCAGCATCTCCGGCCCCGTCACGTTGATCACCTGCAGCGGTGCACGAACATGCTCGAGGGCTCGCAACGTCATCGCATTCGCATCTGCCAGCCAGACGATATTAACATGGGCCGTCGAAATATCTATCGGGTTCCCGGCCAATAAATCCTGTGCCACATCCACGAAAACTCCATATCGCAAATCGTGGGCATAATTCAGTCGCAACAGGGCCATGGGAATATCATGAGCCTGGCTAAAGTGTTGAAACATTCGTTCGCGGCCGAGGGCGGCCATCGCGTATTCACCATGAGGCTCAATGGCATCATCTTCGCAGGACCCCCCACTGTCGACGGAGACCGCTCGATAAACATTACCCGTTGAAAAGGCCACGATGCGACTGTCCCGGTATCGACGACTAACCAACGCGGGAGCGAGGCAGTTCATGGCCCACAAGCGTCCCGGATCCTGGCTGGCACCGAACTTGAATCCTGCCAGGTAAATCATGTTTTCAGCCAGTGGCAACTGGCTTACCGCAGCAGGATCCAGCAGGTCACAGCTCACCGTTTCCACGCCCCAGGATTCCAGCTGGTCACGTACCGCAGGATCAGTGAAACGAGAGACACCGATCACGCGCTGGTTCGTACCGGCTTCTTCCACGGCGCGCCTGGCCATTCTGGCCATGCTTGGGCCCATCTTGCCCCCTACTCCCAGCAGCACCAGGTCTCCTTCCAGGCGGCTCATCATCTCGATCACGGCCGGGGTCGGCTGGCTCAATACTTCTTCCAGTGCGTTCACCGAGTCAGGTGCCGGAAGCAAACTATCCGCGGAAGCTGATTGATTCATCAAGCCTGCCTGCATGAAGTCGTTGAAAACCGTGCCAGACTGCTGTTATCGCAGGGCACCGGCGACATTAGACCAACTTGAGATCCGGTTGACCATCCGCAAACCAACAAACCCCACGATCGATAAAAGCAAATCCACGAGACCGGTCAGACCACGCGAACCAGGGAGGACAGACACTGTCCGGCAGTGGGGGTTCTCGGGGGCCAGCTGCCTGGTGAAACAGTGCCTGTCCGAACCAGCCAGGTGCAGCCGGCTCATCCCTGGTTTCTCGCGGCTTGTAGTCGTCCACGAAAACCCCGTGGGATTTCATAGGAGTCGTCGGTGTATTGAATGTTCTGGATATTCTGGATATCAAATTCCTTGACGCCCCGGTGTAACGATGATCGTCCAACTACAGACCACCGATCGCTGGACAACAAGACCTGGTAGGGCGCGAACTTGGTCCAGATCGCCGACCCTTCCATGGCGATATGCTGAAACTGTTCCAACGGTTCCCCACTGACAAGCATACGAATTTGATGTTGTCGAGAAATGGATTCGAACACGGCCTTGATCATTTCTCGGGTGAGTCCATCGTAGGTGATACCGGTATCGACAATGGAACACCCATGAATGATCCTCGCGATGCGCTCCTTGGTTTCCTGGGGATACCCGGCCAGTAACCTTGCGAGGACCTCGCGGACCGACTGGACATAATCTTCGAAATCATTCAGGTAGGTCAGTTGCACCACCAGGACCAGCTTCATCAGGTCTTCTTCCTGGAACCGTGGTAAGGGCACACTCCTGGACTGCTCATGCAATCGGTATGCATCGTGCGTGGTATCAAAGAAAATTGACACCCCGGCATTACGAATCAGGTTCAGGTCACGAAAAATAGTTCGGCGGCTGACCATCATCTGGTTCGCCAGTTCCTGTGCATTGAACCCCGGACCGGACTGCAGGCATGTCAAAATGCGCAGCGCGCGTGAATGCCGCCCCACGATAGCTGGTTGTTGCGTCATCTCGTCCCCCTTCCGTGAATGAAGTGAGCCCTGTCTCGTCCCACGTGGAACGGGCAGTTCCTTCACTCACTCCATCGAGAAACGCGTCCTGAACCGGGCCTGGAAAAAGTGGAAGAAATCCACGGATGGTCCCAGGCAACGACGATCACAGTTGTCTTAATGGTCTTTCCAGAACCCCGGCAGGAACAGGACCAGGATGGAGAAAATCTCGATTCGCCCCAGCATCATCAACCAGATGAATAACAACTTGCTAATCGTACTGAAATGGCCATAGTTTTGCGTGGCTCCCACGGTTCCCAGCCCGGGACCGATATTATTGAGCGTAGCAGCCACGCTGGTCGCACTATCAATCAACTTGTGTTCATTCGCATGTCCCCAGGTGATATCCGGTTCCACGGCAATCACGAACAACCAGCTGCCAACGAAAAGGATCAGCATCACACCAAAGTAGACCAGGATGTTTTTCGAAAGCTGGGGATCATCCAGCGGGACGCCGCCAAGTCGCAACTGTCGAACTACCGAGGGCCGGTAGGAATGCTCGATCTCGATGCGCAAGATCTTCACGAACAGGATATGGCGAATCACTTTCATGCCACCACCGGTGCTACCCGCACAGCCGCCAACAAACATCAGGGCAAACAGCATTCCGCGGCCGCAGTTGTTCCAGGCGTCGAAGTCATGCGTTCCATAGCCCGTCGTGGTCACGATGGCCACGACCTGGAACAAGCCATAGCGAAAGGCATCACTGACTTTCTCGGCCAGCGAGTCAGCAGGAAAATCATTGTTGGCAATCCCGAAACCCATCACGAGTCCGGTGATCACAAGAATGATCCCCATGTAGGTACGCCACTCGACGTCCGCCAGCAACTTGCCCGGCTGTCGCAACAGGCACAGGTAGAGCAGGGTAAAGTTTGTACCAGCCAGGATCATGAAGATCGTGATCGTGTAATCAATGGCCGAACTCTGAAAACTGCCGACACTTCCGTTGTACGTACTGAAGCCGCCGGTCGCCATGGTCCCAAAGGCATGGCAAAAGGCATCAAAAGGTGTCAGTTCCAGGCCGATCAGGATCAATGCCAGGATAAAGTTCAGCCCACAGTAGATCGCTGCAAACATCCAGGCCGACTGCTGCATGCGCGCCATCGCCCCGTCCTTGTTAGGGCCCGGCATTTCTGCCCGCATGAGCGCTTTACCTGCCGAACCCTGGCCCAGCAGCACAACGAACAACACGATAATTCCCAGGCCGCCCAGGAAGTGCGTACTGCTGCGCCAAAACAGGATACAGTGAGGAACCAATCGTGGATTTTCCAGGTCTGAGATCACCGTGGCTCCGGTGGTACTAAAACCGGACTGGGATTCAAAAAGGTCATCCGTAAACGTCATCGGGACCCACTTCGCGTGGACCCAGTTCTCCTGCTTCTCAAGCGGATCACTAAAGACCAGGATCTCTTCCCACAGTCGATTACTACTCGCCAGTTTCTTCAATATGTCGCCTGCATCGTGGTAGCGACTCTCCTTGGCCAGGTCCGCGATGGATCTGCCGCGGGCCCCCAGGGGACTGTCCACCAGCCGGGAAATAACTTCGAACTGGACCGGGTCCAGGGGTTTCAGTGCGATCCAGTGGCTGCCGAGCAACGAATCGAAATCGTAGAGGAGGGGAGCATTGTGTTCACTGTCGAGTCGAATCGAGGGACCACGCTGAACATCGGCAAACGTGAATGGCAAGGCACCCAGGACTGTCGCCAGTACCCAGCTTAACCCAACCACGGCCATGGCTTCTTTGCGGTACAGCTCCTCCTGGCTGTTCCTGCCCAGTCGCCAGAGCACACCCCCTACCACGCCACAAACCACGACACTCAGGAAGAGGGCCATGAAGCCCTCGCCTTCAAACGAGTGTCCTGCCACCAGTTCACGTCCCTGGAGGACACGGTATCCCCAGTTGGGAAATGCCCAGGGGAGGCTCAAGCACATCATGCTGCCAATTAACAGCGAGACGATCCCCAGTAACTTGCATACGAGGCGAAAGTTCATGCCTTACCTGCCGTTGACACTGAATTGCTCCAGTGTGGCCTCGACCACGGAATTCTCGATTAACGCGACCACCGAATCCCCAGAATGGAGACGGTCGTCCGCGCCTGGAACGCGCACATAATCTCGATGGAAGACAGCCGCGATTAGACTCTCGTCAGGAAGCGGCAATTTAGCCAAGACATGTTCTGTCGCAGGCGATCCCTCCTGGACCTCTAACTCGTAGACTCCAATACTGCTACCGGTCAGCATAGTTCGAGAAACAACCGGGCCCGTGTGCAGAAAATTCAAGACTTGTCGAGCCATCACGTCCCGCGGACTGACACGCACATCAATCCCAAGCTTAGCCACCACGTTCGCATAGTCGGGGCGACTGACAACGCACATAACAGTGCCAACGCCGAGGTCTTTACCTTCCACGCCAACCATGATGTTATTCTCATCATCTCCTGTGCAGACAACAAAAACATCTGCCGTTCCCACGCGTTCCTCTTCCAGTCTTGTACGGCTCGAGGCATCAGCTTGAATGACCGTCGTCTGGTTCAAGTTCCGTGACAGCACTTGACATCGCTCTTCTGACTCTTCCACCAACAGGACGTTGAAATGGGCGCCCTCCAGAATGCTGGCCAGGTGAAATCCTGTTTCACCTCCACCGGCGATCACCACATCCCGTCGCGGTGTCGATTCCTTCTGAATAATCTGACTGACTTCATCCACCTCTTCACGCTTGCCTACCAGCGTGACGCGATCCGCCGCTTCCAGCTTGTCACCAGCCGTCGCAATCCATGTCTCTCCCTGCCGAGCAATGGAACCGATTCGGACACCCTTGGGTAAGTCCAACTGTTTTAGAGACTTGTTGATGTAGGGACTCTGTTCACTGACCGTTGTCTCCACGAATTCCAACTCGCCACGAGTGAAATTTTCTACCATCACCGATCCTGGATTCCGAATCTGGCGAGCAAACTCCATTGCCGTCAGATGCTCGATGCTCATCATCCGATCGATGTTGAAATGACTTTCGTAATCAAACGTACTCAAGTCGCGGAAAACGGGAGCATAGACTCGCGCTACGGTACGACGAGCACCCATCGCCTTGGCAAGACTGGCCGCGACAATGTTTACTTCATCATCGCCCGTGACCGCCAGGCACAAGTCAGCGCTTTGCACGTCTGCCTGGAAGAGCGTCATGGATTGTGAAGCCAGGCCCGTAATAGCGCGAACATCCAATTCCTCATCGATCTTCCGGGAAAGTACCGGGTCGCGATCGACAATCGTGACGACGTGACGGCTATTACTGAGAGATTCGGCGATCGATTGACCTACCGTACCAGCTCCTAGAATGACAACTTTCATCCTGGGTGCTTATTCACCCCCAACAAAGAAGAAACAGATTTTCAGAATCAAGCTGGTCGCAGCGGGTTGCTGGTCTTCTCGTTCCAGCGCCTTGCCAACCAAAATAAAAAAGAGGCAGTCACAAGCTGCCTCTTGCATAAAGTTTGTCCCGATAATCTCTAAATGGCAAGCTGCCAGAACGAAATTTGCCTGCGAATCACGATTTTACTGCCTCGAACAGGTCGCTTTCTACCGACAAAGCAAGCTATTTTAGCCTTTCTATCATCAACCAATCGGCATATACCGATTATTCCGGAAGCACCTTTATGGACTGGTTTCCCGGAAAAACCGAATCATGACTGCCTCTTCCCCGCGTCTCACATAGTATTGCACTAGTTCCCTTCTTAACTGTCGCGGTGTGAGCTGTGACTGTTGCCAGAGCTGCTGATGACGCTCACGAAGCATTGCTCTCTGTCGCTCTGGCGATGACTTCTTCAAAGCCCCTGGAGAGGACTCCACCTCTTCTGAAAAAGTGCTGCGGGCCTCTTCAAACTGGCTTTGATTCTCCTCGACGATCTGATCCAGCGTCTCCACGGCAATCGCTATTTTTGCCGCCGCTTCTAAATCTATCCGTTCGCTAACGTTGTTAGCTTTGGCCAGGGCTTTAGCCAGCCAGGGAGAATTGACCGAAAGTGCCGCCAGTCGCTGACGCAACTGCTGGCTGAACGTGGGAGTCAATCGGACAGGACGAGAGATTATCTGTTGAGCGAAAAAATCGTATATCGACTCCCGGATCTCTCGACCTGGTTCATACATCGGCTCGCTGCGAGCAACCAGTTGCATGGACGACCCAAAAATTGCACCAGTCGGGGAAACGACATCATGCCCCATCATAACTCCCAACTGCTTGAGGTTGTCAGCAGCAAGGCCGGGAGCTGCCTGCTCACCAATCGGAAAGAAATCCCGCTCTCGACCACCATTCTGCAATGCACACATGAGAAGCAATCCAGCACAGTAAGTGTGAATCTCGGCATCTGCTGGCAGTGGACGTGGTTGCTGTCGCACACGTTCTGTACGAAACGTCAAGTCGAAGTGCGTAGGCCGCCCAATCCAGTGGGCCACCGTTTTCCCCATCCGCTGACCAAACCCTAAGTCCCAATGGCGAAGAAACCAGTAATGCAGAGTTCTCTGTAAGTAAATATCGACATTTGTGACGGGAATACGGTCTCCCCGTTCAGGTAAATCTACGATAACAAAATGTCGACGGCCCTCGCCGTCGGTAACTTCGGCAACCACTCCAACATGAGTAAAAAGTCCCGGCGACAAATCAGTGAAGCGGTTGTAGGGAGATGGATTTCTCATCAACAGCCAGTCTCCTGCACGCACATCATTGCCAGCCACCCGCAAGCTATTACCCGTCACCCCAAGTCGCCGACGCTCATCCAGCCAGCGCAACAGCGTCAGTAACCGCATCCGCATATTTCGGTCCAGGCCTCGCTGCGACCACTGGCTCGCCAGCTCAAATAATTCTCCTGCTCGAATCGACGGAGCTGGCAGCTCCGGGTCCTGGCCAGGCCAGGGATCCTGGGGGAGACCAATTTCACGGATGATCTCAGCAGCCCGCACTTTAAGCGGAATCGTCACCTCCGGGCTGCGCAGCAGATTTGCCAGTGTTGGCAATGATTCCACTGCTCGACAGGCCACCAGCAGCTCTAACACGAGAGCCCTGGTGCGCTCTGGATAGGCCACCGCCCCGCCTTCCGGATCCGGCTCGAACAGCACGTAATCCAGTACCTCGGCAGCTATGCTTACCCGTTCTTTCGTCAGGAGCCAAATCATCTGGTTAAACTGGTCAGGAAACGGATCCAACACATAAGCGATTTCATCGATCGCATCACGTAGCAGGTAACGAAACCGGCCCGACAAGTCGATCAACCCGGAAGCTATCGTCAGGTAACTGCGCAACTGCTGTTGGCGACTTTCACTCTCTGGTAGCCGGGCAAACCGATGCCGCAGGGTGATCATTGCTGACCACTGGGCATCGACGAAACGCCGCGTTTCCAACAATGCCTGTAACAGCTGAATTCCCTCCTGGGCATCGCGTGAAGCTCCTCGCTGTTGAGCCGTCTCATTCCAACGCCGCTGGGCAGACCAGACTTCGTCTGCTGCCGTCTCTAGCAGTCTCTTAGAAATATCAGCCACCTGTTGGGCTGTCACGGGCGAACAGTCTTTCAACTGCTTGGGGACTGCTGCATCTAGTTGATCCAGCAAACTCAAGAACGAGTAAGCCGTCCTGCCGGTCCTAGCGGCTGTCGCGGAACGACGCCGAAACAAACCCCGCGACTGCGCCTGGCATTCTTCCCATGTCAAGAGAATCGCGCTAGCGACCAGCAACCCTCTCGTTAGCGACCAGCGATTCATCCCTGATCCTTCCTCCAGGAAAATTCTCGGGCGTTCACTTGCAACTTGCACAACACGAGACGATCAGTTCCACCAGGAAACAACGAACAAGACCAGAAAGAAGATGCCGAGGAAAACTAGCAGCCAGATACCTGTACGAATGGCGCCGGAAACAATTGGCTGCCAGTGCTCATGGCGTGTGGCACTAAAAACCAGGCTGATGACAACCACCAGGGGCAACACGAACCAATAGATGTTGATTGTCGCTAGTATTGGAATCACACGATATACCCGAATGAGCCTGCGGTTAACCAAACCTCAACTTGGGATTTAACACCCTCAGCCACTGCATTCCTTCCCTTGTCCTACTTGAATTTCATCCGCTTCTGAATCGCCTTGCTCTCCTCTTGTTCCTGCTCGTAAGACAAGATAAGCGGCCCTGCCTGGGCATCAAAAATAGCCAGCACATTCAACAATCCAGCAATGATGGTGTAAAGCGTTCCTAGTTCAAACAGGGCACCGTACTTTTGCCGCCAGTGGGCAAGTTGATCGATGCCATCCGGGTTTACTCGTTCGGGAGGAGCCATCCAACCGTTGAACCAGGGTTTGTAGTCAGGTGATTCGCCCATCATTCGAGCACGCCGATTCTGCACGACCGCCGGTAAAGCCGGCAAGCCAACTCCAACCTGGAAAATATAGTGCCAGCGCTTGTCATGTTTGACCCAGGAAGCGTAGACAACGTGGCCACCACCCATGATGAGTCCGGTAAAATAGGTGGCAAGGATGCAGACCATGAAGATGGTCCCCTTCACGTAACGCCGCTGGTAAAAATGCCCGGCGCCCGGAAAGACCCAGGCACACGTTGCGGCAATCCAGGGAGTGCGCAAATCGACTTCCAGCGTCTCTGGTTCACTCGGCTTGTTGGTCTCTTCACTCAACGCTGCCACTCCTCGTCCGTTGATCGTTCACAAAACAGGAACCTCATTCTAGCTAAGTTACACTTTGAAACCAGATCAACTCAAACAATAACGGGCAAGGGTTTCCTGCCGTAACGGTGATTGAAATCACTCGCAACATTGGGCTTGAACTGCTGGGGGGGTCCACACTAGACTTCGTCTCCTTCTGCTCGTTCGCCGTAGTCCTTGCTTAGCGCTCTGTTATGTCACCATTGCAAGCATCCACCTTTTTCCGAGTGCAAACAACTTACCTCCGAGGGCGGTGTTGTCAAACGCTTTTGGCACTCTTGGTACTGACCAGCAGTAGTGCCCCGCTCTTTGCCGATGGCCTGCTCAGCAAACTGCGCCAAGAAGTTCGTGAACCAGCGAATAACACGGTGACAGACGAAATTGATGAACGACACCGTGCTCGTCATGATCACTGGTGGGATGAGGAAGAGACAGAGGATGACCATTCCTTCCAGAGCTTCTTCGGAGAACTGGTCGTGATGGGATTCACGTCTCCTTTTTGGGGACCTCCCGTTTACCTGCAGGATGACTATGGACTCGACGGGTATTTTTTCCGCCACCCCTACCAGTCTGACCAGGTCGGTTTGATGGCGATCGGAACGCTACCGGCGCTCAATAAAAACCTGCACTCCTGGTCGATTCGGATGGATGCAGAATATGGGGACAGTTTCGATACTACCGCCCGGATGGGAGGACATGCCCTGTTGCAATCCACGTCACGTTGGGGCCTGGATGGCGGCTTTGACTATCGCACTGAAAATTTACCCTCCGGAAACCAGGATCAACTATGGACGGGCGACTTCAACCTTGTCTACCGATTTGCCCAAAGTGAAACCGTCCAATATCGGACTGGCCTGGGGGTCAACTGGCTCGCTGACCAGGCAGACCATGATTTTGGCTTCAACTTTACCTACGGGGCCGACTGGCTGCCTCGTCAACCATGGATCATCTCTGCTGAAATTGACCTGGGCACTCTCGGCCAGGCAAGTCTCGTCCATGGCCGTGTCACCGCCGGCATTCAATTCCGCGGACTGGAAGTTTACACCGGGTATGATTACTACGGTGTGGGCAGCGTTGATTTGAGTAACCTGGTGAGTGGAATTCGCATCTGGTACTAGGACAACAATCCCTGGCTGCCCGAAACATCGCCTAATCCCGTTAGCTAACCTGTGGCCAACGGACCATCCAGCGCGGTATGCTTACAGACAATCGCTGGCGATCACAGCAAAGGGGGAACCATGAAGACCAGTCTCACGATCAGGCCGGGTGCAAACTCTTGGCTGCTGACGGGATTGATCTTCGCTGTCATCGCGATAACCTCCTTCGGTACCACGACCGCTCAAGAAAAAACTCTCACCATCCGTCAGGCACGCGTCTGTATCACCGGAGCGGATCACAATCGACCTGATCCGTTTCCAGGCATTGGCGATTTTATTGGCTGGCCCGGAGGCATCGAGCGGCTTCCTAACGGTGACTTGTTGCTCGCCCATTCGGCAGGCTACTGGCATTCTTCCTTTGCGCAACCACGACTCATCGAAGCGGAACTGAGAAAACGCTGGACCAGCGAGGGCTGGCCACTTGATTTTGCCGCTCCCACCGGTGGCCGTGTGATGGCATGTCGCTCAACGGACAACGGTCGAACCTGGTCAAAACCCTTCACGATTTACGATTATCGCCTGGATGACGGTGCCCATGCCGTCTTTACCTGCCGTGATGGAACCGTCTTGTGTTTTGTCGGTGTACAAGCCTCCTGGTACGGTTTTCCGAAAGCGCCCAAGGATTTTCAGAACGACATTTCAGGACTTAACACGAAACAATATGTGCTCCGTTCCACGGACAGTGGCAAGACCTGGTCAAAACCAATCTGGCTGGAAAGTCCCGGCAACTTCTATGAACGGGCCCATGGTGGCCGACCGATTCAACTCGATGATGGTGGCATCCTGTGGGCAACCTATTACCAGGTGGCTGGAGAAAAGTACTTGCGAGGGGCTATCCGTCGCTCCGATGACTCGGGTCGCAGCTGGAAAGTCATTTCCAGGATCATCCGACCGGACAACAATGTTGATGAACCAGCGATCGTGCAACTCAAAAACGGACGCTTGATCCTGGTCACTCGACCCGACGGGGCCATCTTTTTCTCCGCTGATCGCGGGGTGACCTGGCAGGACTCTTCAACCCGACTGGTCTCTCAAGGCAAGCTCAAGGCCCCGCAATTAATCGTACTGGCCGATGGTACTGTCGTGACCATTGCTACCTGGAACAACTTGCGAGCCTGGATCAGCAAGGACAATGGCCAAACATGGACCAAGGATATCCCCCTGGATACTTCCTGTTACGGGTATCCAGGTTCGTTCCTGATGGCTGACGATGAATCGATTTTGCTGCCGTATTGCGCCAGTGGCCGAGCACCTAACCGTGTCTACCTGGTACGTTTGCGTATCAACGCTGCTCGCAATGGACTTGAGTTTCTTCCGCTGGTAGCAAAACCCTGAAACGACAGGGCGACTGGTAAGAGGTCCTATGGGTCAACGCTACTTTGTCAACTCACCGGTTGATTCTGACCACGTCACGCTTAGTGGGCCAGAAGCGCATCACTTGATCCACGTCATGCGGGCCGGGATTGGCGACCAAGTGATCCTGTTTGACGGCAGTGGCTGTCAGTTCAGTGCCGAGATACAGCGGCTGGAAAAAAGCTCGGCCGACCTGTTGATTTGCGAACGGCAAACAATCAACCTCGAGTTGCCTGTCCAATTGACTGTCGCCACGGCACTCCCCAAGGGCGAGCGACAAAAATGGCTGGTGGAAAAACTGGTCGAACTGGGCACCTCCTGCCTGATCCCACTGGTTACCCAGCGCGCCGTTTCCAAACCGGTTCCCCAGGCCCTGTCACGACTGGAGCGGAGTGTTGTTGAATCTTCGAAACAGTGCGGACGCAACCAGCTGATGAAGATTAATCAGCCCCTGACAGTTCCAGAACTCATTGAGCAAGCTTCCCCCGACACTCTTCGCATCGTGGCCCATCCAGAGCCAGCCTCGGGCGCGAAATCGATGGATGAGTTGCTCAGTAGCACGGCAGCAACTGAGACCGTGTTGACCATCGGGCCAGAAGGAGGCTGGACCGACGAGGAAATTGGACATTTTGTGTCGTCCCAATGGCAAGTCGTTGGCCTCGGCCCACGCGTCTTGAGAATGGAAACCGCAGCCATGGCCCTGGTGGCACGCTGTGTTATTCAGGATCAGTGGATGTAGTGCAAGGCGCCCGTAAATCAGCCAGGGAGCGCTTAGTCGGTCACGATTTTCTGGAATTCAAGAGCCTGTTTCTTTTCAAAACAGGCCGTGCCCGTTTTCTTCAAGAAAGCTCTCAGTTGCTCAGGACTCGCTGTAATGCGGATTTCCTGATACTTGGTCATGGGCTTCTTACCGTCCGCAGAGGGCTTGGTGCGACGGACCACACCCACCAGGCTGTTTTCCTCAATCGCCTTGGCTATGGCGAGCGAATTCATCAGGAAGATCTTCAATCGCTGGCCGGCCTGGATTTCATAGCGCAGCAACAGGTAACCCTTCGCTTGTCGCTGCGTCTCGTCGAGGTCCTTGGCGGCTATGCTAATCAAACGTAGCGACGTTCGCGATCCATCCACTGCCTGGGTGGTCGTGTGGATCTTGAAACGATGGACCTTCACCTTGGCACCGTCTTCGAGTTCCAAGGCGACCGCTTCGTGCAAACGAGGATTCGTTTTGCTCAGCCCAATCGTCACAGGCACCGGATGCGCATCAGCCGCGTCATCCAGGTCAATCTGTTTCCAGTAACCCAGCAGTTCTTTATCAGCACGCGATGTCTTTTCATCACTCAGGGGATGGTCCAGTGTCGCGACTGGTTCACAGCCAGTGACAGTGGCCAGCAACATAACCACAGCGACAATTGTCCAGCGATTACTTGTCTGGTGATTTTTCCGGTTTCTTGGGCGCATCTGCCTTAACTTTTTCAAGGGTACCAAACAAATGACCACCCACTTCACCATGGGTCCAGGTCCCCGCGTATTTCTTGTTGTAGATCACGACGCGGCAACTAAATGTCCCCAGGCCCGGGATGGCGGCCTTGGTGAGGGTAATAACCGGTGTATCACCTGCCCAGACAATTTTCAGCGGAACGGGCAGTGTCAGATCTTTTCCACCGTACTTAATGCGGGCAGCCAGCAGCCAGTAATCACCTTGCAGCTTGCTAATACTGCGAATCGTATATTCTTCCTTGGCCAGGGCCCCCTGCGGTTGCCCAACGACAGTAAACTGTCCGACCAGTTTTGTACCCGTCATTTCTTTCTGGAAACGGGCGAATTTTTCTTTCTCAGCGGTAGCCTCTTTACTGGTCACCGGTTTCTTCTCATCCTCAGCGGCACCCAGGACGGGCCCCAACGTAAAACAACCCGCCAACAGAACGAGCGTTAACAACAATCGTCTGGTACTCATGGCTGGCCTCCTAAATGATTCACATGCTATTCAGAAACTGGACCGCCTGTGCGACCTCAGTCACGGCATCGCCAGACGTCTGACGGTCAATCGTGAAGTATCCACCATACCGATGTTCTTCCAGAATTCCAAGCAGTTCCGGAAAGTCGACGGTTCCTGAACCCAGAGGCACCTCTAAACCACGACCGCGGGCCAGGTCCCGAATGGCATCCCGGGCATGCACGTAATGGACATGTGGAGCCAGAGCTCGAGCTGCTTCGGAAGCTGAAAAACCGTTGATCACCAGGTTTCCTGGGTCCAAGTTCACAACTAACGATCCTTCGGGAAGGGCATCGATCAGTCGTTTTAGATCCGGCCCGCTTTCACTGCCAGTGCCAGCCGCCAGGAAAGCGCCCACATGCTGACCATAACGTCCCAAATCGGTTAACGCTTGTACCAGAACTTCCCACTGCGGATCATCGGTTTTCTCAGGGATCTGGCCAACCTGGTTAAGGACCACGGGAGCACCCAGTTGGAAGGCAAATTGCATTGCTTGCCGAGTCGCTTCAATCCGCCGGTCCAAGTTCTCCAGAACGTGATAACCATGCCGGGTCTGAAAGGAAACTGCGGCAACACGAAGATTAAAGTTAGCAATCGTCTTGCGCAAGTGGCGGATGGCGGACTGTGTCATCTCGGCGGGACGGACTTCGGTCCGGGCGTCAATCTCGACAGCTTCGGCGCCGAGGGTAGCCGCGGTTTGCAATGCCTTCCTGAACGACTGTCGTAAACAGGCCAGCCGAACAGCGATTTTCAGTGTCAGCACGTTTGTCCTTGACCTCCCAGACCACTGCATTGTTACGTGGACATCTTTTCCAGCACGACCGCTGTTTTTCATGGCCACCAGTGCCAGTATATCCCAGTCACCCGGATACGACCACGATGAAACCTGCTGGGCAACGGCGCCCGATCGCGGTAAGATTCAGCTGTCAGTCCTGCCAGGTACTTTCTGACCAATCACACAGCATCCCAGGAAAACCATGACGACGGTACAAGACATTGCAGATTACCTGGAGAACTTCGCTCCGGCATCTCTCGCCGAAGAATGGGATAACGTCGGCCTGCTGGTAGGAAACCCTGGTCAGCCAGTTCAACGGTTAATGACCTGTCTGACCATCACTGCGGAGAGTGCAGAAGAAGCAATCGACCGAAACGCTGAAATGATCATCACGCACCATCCACTGCCGTTTCGGCCACTAAAACGGCTCACTACCGCCGAGACTGCCAGTCGCTTACTGTTACAGCTGATTGAAGCCAAGATTGCCATCCACAGTCCTCACACGGCATTTGATTCGGCAGCAGCTGGCATTAACCAGCAACTGGCCGAAGGCCTGGGATTGGAATCAATTAAGCCGCTGGTACCAGTGGCGGAAGACTCCCAGGGATTGGGATCCGGTCGCTGGGGTAAGCTGGCGGAGCCCAGCAGCCTGGAGGAATTGGCGCAACGGCTGCGGACTTTCCTTAAAATCGATGGATTACAGGCAGTCGGCGAGGCTGGGCGGTCAGTGACAAGCGTGGCTATCGCTTGTGGAAGTGCTGGACAATTCCTGGAGACGGCGGCTCAACAGGGCTGCGACCTGCTAATTACTGGCGAGACCTCTTTTCATACCTGCCTGGAGGCAACCGCCAACCAGGTTTCATTATTGCTACCGGGCCACTACGCAAGTGAACGTTTTGCTGTTGAACAACTGGCCACGACACTGGCAACGCAGTTCGGAAATCTGGATATTTGGTCCAGCGAAAGTGAATCAGATCCTCTCTGCTGGTGGGGTTGATTAAGCAATAGGGGAGAGGCCAGGAACTGCAGGCATCGCGTTGACGTCTGGCCGGGGCGGTTTCATAATGAAGTAAGCAACTTCCACTTGAGACTCCAGCGACTGTCCGCTTAATATGACCCGCCAATATCTAACCGCCTTACCAATTTACAACGAGCATGCCCACGTTCAGTCGGTATTGGCAAAGGTACGACAAACCAGCGACGCGATTCTGGTCGTGGATGATGGTTCCACCGATGGCACAACGAAGTTACTGCAACAGGAAGACAACGTCCTGTTAATTACTCATCCAGAAAACCGGGGCTATGGCGCAGCCCTGCAAAGCGCTTTTCAGTATGCCATTGATCAACAATACGAATTTCTAGTGACGATCGATTGTGATGGCCAGCATGAACCGCAACGAATTCCCATGCTTGTCGAGGCTTGCCAACAGGCAGATATTATCTCGGGAAGCCGCTACCTGGAAACATTTCCGACAGATGGCTCCCCGCCTGAGCAGCGCAAGAACATCAACCTGCAGATCCTGAGAGAACTAAAACAACTCCTTGGGCTACAATTGACCGATGCCTTCTGTGGTTTCAAAGCCTATCGTGTTGCGGCTCTTGAAAAACTGCAAATCACTGAAACTGGCTACGCGATGCCTTTAGAGTTGTGGGTACAAGCTGTTCATCACAAGCTGAAGATCAAGGAAGTTCCGGTGCCGTTGATCTACCTGGAAGAAGCTCGATCTTTTGGAGGCGTGTTGGATAATGGTGAGACGCGACTTGAATACTACCGACAGGTCATCAGAGACAGCCTGCTGGCTATCGGCAAGACACCCCCATCATCCCTGGCTACCACCGGTAACGATGATATGGAGAACATCCTGTGAGACAGAACTGCGTTTCCATCCTGTTTCCAGGATTATATGCTGACCAGGGCAACATCCGCTCGGTGGAATAACTACTGTTTGTCTCGCATGCGTCGTCAGAGGAAATGGCAAGAATGGATCCAAGAGAGAGTTTTCCAAGCGAGCGACTGCGGGCGCCGAGTGAACATGGCCAGGCTCTCATCCGGCCATCAGTAACGGCTGTAGAGACTTCCCTTGCGCAATACCACCAACAGTTATCTGGCCAGGATCAGCAAAGCTGGCTGGGAAAGCCCTGGTCGGAAATCGTCGCAACGGCCCGTCGTGATTTATGGACAGAAGCGATCAAGCATTCTTCCGAGTATCTCGATACGAGTGTTTTCAAAAAAACTGACGCGACACGAATCGTGCTGCTCGGTCATCAACCCGAGTTGTTTCATGCCGGCGTCTGGTTCAAGAATTTCCTGGCAGCCGCCTTGTCTGAGAGACTCTCGGCGGTCACTATTAATCTGCTGATTGACAATGCGACACTGAAGTCACCTGCCATCAAAGTGCCGGCTGGCAACCCCGCGGACCCACAGATCCAAACCGTTGCTTACGATCAAACCACTGACCCTCTTCCTTTTGAGGCTCGCGACGTTCTTGATCACGACCTTTTTGCTTCCTTTGCTGGACGCGTAAAAACGGCCACCTCGGGTTGGCTTGATGACCCCCTGGTAGCAGCGCTGTGGCCCCTGGTAATCGAAGGGCAGCGGGCAACTGGTAACCTCGGACTATCCCTGGCACGTGGGCGACACCTGCTTGAACAGCAATGGGGTATTCATAACCTGGATGTACCGTTGAGCGCAGTCTGCAATGGTGAATCTTTCTCCTGGTTTTTGGCTTGCATCCTGTCTCAGCTGCCTCGTTTCTGGGAAATCCACAACACCAGCCTGGCGGAATATCGCCAGGCTTACCGACTGCGAAGTAAATCTCACCCGGTACCCACGCTGGGAAAAGATGGCGACTGGTTCGAAGCGCCTTTTTGGATCTGGTCCACAACCGACCCTCAACGACTTCCATTGTTCGTTCGTCGTCAGGCGGGCCAAATTGAATTGACCAATCAACAGCAGTTAACTTGTCGATTGTCGATGCCTGGCGAGGAGGACGGTCAAACTCTTGTAGAACAGCTGGTTGCACAGCAAGAACAGGGTATTTGTATTCGACCACGGGCCCTCACAACGACGATGTACGCAAGGGTCGTGTTGAGCGATCTGTTTGTTCATGGGATTGGTGGCGGTCGCTATGATCAGCTCACCGACGTCATCGTGCAACGGTTTTTTGGGTTTGCACCACCCGATTTTCTGACCGCCACGGCAACACTGCAGTTACCAATTGATCTGCCAGTCTGCCAGCAGGAATCGCTTGCTGACCTGGATCGGCAGTTGCGGGAAATCAAATTCTCCCCAGAACTCTACCTGTCGGAGTCAACTGGCGCTCCAGTCGAAGCAAACTCGGAGCTGGCGCAACTTATTTCCGAGAAACAATCACTGATAGCCAACGTACAATCCGGCCAATCCCCGACTGCTGCCTGGCATCAACGGCTGGCACAAATCAACCAGCAGTTGCAACCTTTTACAACAAAGTCACGAGAACAACTGACAAAACAGCGAGAAACACTGCAAGCCGCCACTGAGCAACGCTCCTTGTTGAGCTCACGAGAGTTCTCTTTTTGCCTATTCCCCCAAAAAACTTTATGTCCGCTCCTACTGGCACTCTCAGGTAAGGGCTTGTAATCTATGACGTAATTGATGGAACGCTGATGGATCGACAATAATTTCTAGAAGGGATTCTGGACATGAGTTCAACGAGTCCTGCGGACGTTGTCAGGAAGCTACAACGATCCGGTCGGGCCGCGACCAGCGAGTCTGGTACCGCAGCAGTACCGACCCAGCAGTCTCAAGGTCCGGTTGTCACCGCTGCCCGCGCAGGAGATCACCTGGCGATCCACAAGTTTCTGTTGGATGTCTTTCATGGTCCGACGTCGGCGGAATTTACAGCGCAACTGGAAAATCCTTTCTACGAACCTTCGAACCGGCTAATCGTCAAACACCGCAAACAGCTTATTGGTCATGTCAGGCTTCGACAACAGCAGATGCATTTTGGCACTGAGTTGATTCCGATCAGCAACCTGTGCGAACTGGCAACTGCTCCGGAATACCGTCAGCGAGCGATTGGCTCAGCGCTATTGCAGGCAGCCGAACAACAGATGATCCGCGACGGATCCCTGTTGGGCATCCTGGAAACCAATGTTCCCAATTTTTATCGGCAACATGGCTGGACCGTAGCAAACCGTCACAGTTTTTCAACAGCTGATGCTCGGAACATCCTTTCCGCTCTCGGAGCCAACCGAATTCAGCAGCAACCCATATCCATCAACCGGCCTTTCGAAGAGGGACCCAAGCAATACAACATTAGGCTCTGGCGGCATGTTGAGCAGGAGGCGCTGATCCACCTGTATCGGGAAAATACTGTCAACAGTTACGGTCCCTTGGTGCGGAGTGAAGACTATTGGCGATGGCTCTTTAGCCGACGCGGGTTTGAACGGATTTACGTAGCCATTGATGGACCTGACAAATTGCAGTTAGCCGGGTCCTATAAGTCAATTATTGGATACGCCGCTATCCGCTACGGTCGTATCCTCGAAATCATGACCGCGCAGGGACACGAACAAGCCGCCTACCAGTTAATTGATCGTGCCTGTGCGGATGTCATTGAAAGCACAGATCGACCCATTAGTATCGATGCACCACCTGGAAATCCGCTGCACGAGTTCATGCAATCGGCGGGCGGGTCTTACCATCATTCGGAAGACAGCAACGGGGTCTTCACAATGATCAAGCTGTTCGATCCGCTGAAGCTACTTGAGCAACTGCGCGAAGAAATTAACCAGCGGGCGCAAGAAGCAGCAATCGCCCGCCCCTTCGAATTGGGACTTGAGATTCGAGGAAAGTGGTACCAAATCCTCTTCACTCCACGAAGCGTCAAGATTGTTAAAGGGAAATCTGGTCGCAGTCACCTGCGTTGCAAGGAATCGGTCTTAACTCAATTACTGCTGGGACATCTCAATGTTCAAGAAGCGGTTGAGCAAGGACTTCTCAACCCGTCAACACGGATTGCCTTCGAAACCGCCGAAACTATTTTTCCACAATTGCCATTATGGCGGCCACCACTGGACGATTCACCAGCATGAAGGATCAGCCTCTCACGGGCACCCGACAAACTCAGGTCGGGTGGTGGTGTGTTTGGTTGTTGCTGCTGGCCACCATCTTACTCGTCTGGCGGCAAAAACCCGAGGTAATGACTGACGCTGGCACCTGTTTGCTCGCTGCTGAACAGTACCAGCAGCGCGAAGACCTTGATTTCCACACGCTGATCGAAGTCAATCCCAAGGACCTTTGTCGGGAAGTTCCCACCAGGATTACCTGGTGGCCAGCCTCCTATAGCGCCATACCCTATGGACTGCGCCGCGCGGGACTCAACTGGGGACAAGCCCTGCAACTGGTCTTCCTGTTCGGTTGGGGACTGGGCATCTGGGGATGGACATGTTTCTTTCGTCGACTGCTGAGCCCCAAACTGCTTCCCTGGATCGTGGCCGCTTTCCTCACCTTTCGCTATACCCACGCAAACGCCAATGTCTATGACGCCGGGGAATTCCTCTTTTGGGCCCTCTTTCCCTGGGTACTATTAGCAAACCTCCAATGCATGAAGACAACTCGTCTCAACCACTGGCGGCCAGCCACTGCCGTTCTACTGGCAGCCATACTCACCACCTTGCTGGTCACTGTGAAATACAGCGCCGGGCTCTCGGCACTGGGCATCGCTATCGCCTGGATCGTGGTGGTACTCCGATACCAGGTCCCCCCCCACCGACTCTGCTGGTGGATCGCAGGGGCGGTCCTGGGAACCTTGCTGGTTACACTGACCGGACTGCTCCCCTCCGGAAATCCCGGTACCGTTCGCAGTGGGATACAATGGACTGCACTCTGCTGGGCACCCGGGGCCTGGACATTTGCAATCACTGATCTGGAAAGCCTGGTGGCACGGCTTTTCCTGCTAGACAATCAAATGTCCTGGTTACCAGCCATCGGACGCTATGGAGATGGCCAGGTCACGCTCTTGGCCCCCTTCACTTTGGGCCTCTTACTCTGTCTCTGGTACCTGCTACGTCGTGAAACTCAGGAAGCAACCAGCAACCAAGTCAGCTTGGCGCCCAGTACTGTTTGGAACCCAAGATTGCCATTGCAGCAACGCCAGCTCATGAAGGCAGTCGTGATCGTTCACCTGGTTGTCTTTACTGTCACCTTAAGCGGGTTGATTTTTGCCGGCAGTGCCATCCACATGGATTCCCGTTTCTTACGCCCCGCGGCCATTGCCTTCCTGCCCTGGTTACTGGCCAGTATTGTCCAGGCCTTACAGTCACCCCAGCAGCGAACGCGACTGGTGGGAACGGTCACACTCGGCTTGTTCATTGTCATTCCCGTTCTCTATGGAACTGCCACCGCAACCTATAAAACGGTAATTCGTGGCAGCGCCGCCACCGCCAGAACCGGTCCACTTGGCATTCGCCATGACTTGCTCGACCCCAGAGGAAATGCCGAAGCATTTTACCGGGAACTGGCAGAGTTAAGATCGGGACCAACAACAACCTATTACCTCCTCGAACATGCCCTCGCTTTACCACTGGCCAAGCAACGCATCCTGGTTGAACACGCCCATTTGCGCAGCGTTGAACACCTGGCCGACAAGCATTACTACGGGCATCCAAAAGATGGGGTCATCCTGGTCGTCCCGGGCAACTTTTCCCAGAACGGCAAACTGGCTGCAATTCAAGGCAGTTTCATCGACATTAAGAAAGGCCACTGGAAGACAAGCAGTCTGAAAAGCCAGCCAAACTGGCTGGTCTCGATTTCAGAGCGTTGATTCTCGAGTAACCGATGGAACCAACTTGTCTCTAAAGCGGCAAATCCACCGACCGTCTTTCCCGAGAACTCATGGCCACTGCTTCGGTGAACTCCATGTAGCGGACCCCGGTGCGAAAGTCATTGAACTTAACTTTCTCTTCCCCGCGGATGGCGTTCACAAATTCCTCTTCAACACGCCAGCCGCCAACTTTGTCTGCCGGGATGGGAACCTCGTTAAACTCAACCTCGTCTGTCCGGGCAAATAACAGCTTATCTTCTGGAGCCAACAGGTACTTGAGAGTACCTGCTGTACCGTAAAGATGAATCTGGGTAGTCGGTCCCCGGTGACAAACACCACTCAAATGGTAAAGGCCACGAACTCCACTGGGTAATTCCGTCAGAACGTGGACACTATCCGGTGTACCGACCTGCTGCATTTGTGCCGTGTCTGGATCAGAGCGACTCCTGGTAAAGGTCTGTGTTTGAGCCAGCACGCGAACAGGATCGGGAACCCATCGTACCAGCGGTTCATGGACGATTCCCAGTGCCAGCATGTTCAGTCCACTGTACTGCTCAGACTGACGCCAGTGGAGTGGAGTGGTTGGGTCAAGTAACGAGTCGTTAGTAGCCAAGACTACGATTTCTCGCAAATCACCAATGGTCTCCGACTCTAACATTTCAGAAACCACCTGGTGAGCACGCAATCCCAGCGGGCTTGGTACGATTTGAGCCACCAAGTCGGGGTGAGCCTGGCTGGCTGCATACATCTGATGAGCTTCGGCAGCATTCATCGCCATGCGAGCTTCCGTCAGCACGTGTTTTCCCGCTTGCAGGGCAGCCAGCGTTATCGGACAGTGCAAATAGGGCCAAGTACCGATAACGACAGCATCCAAGTCCGGGTCGGCAACCAGGTCCTCCCACCGGTCGTAGTCTTTTGGAATCCTATACTCGACGGCCGCCCGGCGAGTCGTCTTAGTACTCCGATTGCAAACGCCATGAAGTTCTACGTCATCGCAAGCCAGCAACCCTGGTATGTGGCGCAAACGGGTATTTGCACCCAAGCCGACAATACCTATACGAATCGTGCTCATGCTCTAGTCAGCCTCCAAGTCCAAGTGCCGTGCTTTCGGTACTTTCTGTCGAATCTTATGTTCGATGGCATCAATCTCATCAGCCAGTAAGTCAATCAAACCCTCTGCGTATTGGCTAATGAATTCAGCAAACTGCTCATAGTTTTCTATCTTCTCGAAAGCAGCTCTTAGATCCGTCTCCATCTTCTTCGCCAGTTCCTGGCCATCGAATCGAACATCTGCTTTGACTCGATAGGTTTCGGTATCCAGGATTCTGCTCCGCAAGTCAACAACCTCTTCCACCGTTGGATTTTCCTGAAGAATCTGCAAAACCTGTTGTCGTAAATGAGGGGGCATCGCTGCGCCAACCAGTAATTCACGATTCCGATGAATCAACCAGATCGCAATCCCTCCTAGCAACAGGCCCACGGCAATAGAACCAAGAGCATCCCAGTAGGGTTGACCGGTGATCTGTGTCATCAAGATTGCCACAAAGGCAATCAAGATTCCGATGCAAGCCGCTGTATCTTCCAGGATAACCGCCACACCAGCCGGATCCGCTTGCGTTCGCAGATACTGGAAAAACGGTAAGTGTTGTGCTTTCTTCCGCATGGCTCGAATTGCCATGGCCAGTACAATTCCTTCCACAATAAGCGAAAACAACAGGACGGCCATCGCCCAGCCGTAACGATGCATGGGATGAGGATCCAACAACGCAGTGATCCCATGGTACAAAGTGACACCACAACCCAGGAAGAAAATACCCACCGCCGAGATAAGTGCCCAGACGTAGCGTTCGGCGCCATAGCCATATTGAAAAGCAGTATCTGGTTGCCGATTTGAGCGTTCAATTCCAATGAGTAACAACAACTGGTTGAGGAAGTCCGCTAGCGAGTGAATGGACTCAGACAACATCGTTCCAGAACGCGTGAACAAGAACGCCACGAACTTCGCAATCATTACAATGAAGTTACCGATCAGCGCCGCTACTACCGCCAGTTTCGATCCACCTGTCGCCATCGCCTTAATTATCCCCGGTCAGTACCTGTCCGATCGTCAGATCGCTGTAAACAGCTCTGGTCCAATCCTTCAACCATGCCAAGAATACTCAGTTCAGTCAATCAGGCACCGCAAACCCAATAGAAATTCACCTGCTGAAATCAATGACTCCCGGTCGCCAAGCGGCTGATCGCCATCCTATACTAAGCAAGAAGTGCTAAGACGCCTGGCTTGGAAACAAAGTACATACAAAATGCTCTATCTTGGAATTACCCTCGCTTTTCTGGTTGGACTGGGTGGGGGGGTTCTTGTTGGTCGACTAAACAACCGCTTTGCTCTCCGTGACCCGCTAACTCGATTACCCAACAAACCTGCTTTCAATAAAGTTCTCGAAGCGCTCCTTGCCGAAACCAGCCAGGCTAAAGATCCATTGGCAATTCTGTTTCTCGATATCGACCACTTCAAACAAATCAACGACTGTCATGGCCACCTTGCCGGTGATGAAGTCTTGCGCCAACTAGGTGCCCTGCTGTCTTGCGTCTGTAAGCCCCGCAGTGTCTTTCGCTGGGGCGGTGATGAATTTACGATCCTCACCTGCGGGTCTAAAGAATCAGTTCAACAATACGCGGGCGATATTCAGCAAGCGATTGCTGAATTGACGACTACCTACCAGCAACAACCAATTCTCATCACGGTCAGCATCGGAGTCGCTCAACAAATGACCACCGAAGCGGGCAGCGAACTTCTGAGAAGAGCTGATCAGGCTCTATATCAGGCAAAAAGTGATGGTCGCAAGCAAATTTGTTGGAGTGATAGCACTTCCTAAGGAAGCCTAACACCACTGAAAATGAACCGCTTCGCGACAAAGCAGACCAGCTCACTTTCCTCCCCAAAACGCTCTTGACCCAATAGCGAGAATCCCATATTCTCCCGCCTCACTTGAACGGAAGAGTGTTCGTAAACCAACACGTTTCCACTTCAAGCGGTTGCCAGGAGTTGTTTGTCAGTGAGTTGTGATGCTCGCTCCCGTCAAACAGACCTGTTCAGAGTACTGGCACGGAGGCTAGTGACTGAAAAGGGAAATCCTGTAACAACTTGAACCAAGCTGGACTTCAGCAGCGTTGGCACGGAAGCCGCCGTTGTTACCGTCCAATCGCTCCCGGAAACTTTACGGAGTCCTTCGCCCCCCTGGGACCCGTCTATTCCGGGAGCTTTTTTTGCGCTCACCGTGAGAACAGGCGATCTAGCGTGGCGTTAGGTCCAGAACTCTGTCTGGAGCCAGACTGACTGGCAGCTGGTCCAAAGGATTCCAGTGACGGGCCGTGGATAGTGGCCATATCCAGGAACAGATTCTCACTAGTCATCTTGCTGCAAGCAACGGCGAATCAGGGAATCGGCCTCCTGGTCGGTACAAACGGACGGCTGAAACATGGGTGCATAAACGGCCACCGGATCAAAACATTGCCGCTGTAAAGCCATTTCGACGAGGTCATTTCCGGACAGGGTCATTCGTCCAGCCCGGCGTACGAGTGAGAATTGCATGTTCTCGATACCGTCATAGCTGCGGTAAACAACTTCGGTACAAACGAGTTGATCAGATCGGGAAAAATCGAAACTGAAATCATACCGTTTACCCGCATGTCCCAGACCTCGAATCAGTGCCTGGCCAATCGGTGCCAGCTCCAGGTGAGGTCGCAAGATGGCGATCGAGTCGGAAGCAAACGGGGATTGCAGCGAACGGACCAGTACCCCGTCCTTCATCGATTCCAAGACACGGTGTGAATCGTCAGTTGCAGCGATTCCAGGAACCTGGTTGGACTGAAAGGCTTCTTGATCTGCGATACCCAACTGCTGCAGTTCACTGCCATCTCCCAGATAAAGAGCGACATGGGGCCAGTAACCCGGGAGGAAATAATTGGTAAGAGCGTATTCTTTGCGCGTCGCCACCACGTCACCCGGGCGGAGGACTTGTGTCAGCTCGTAACTAATTTCAGCGGGCAAACCAGGCTGATGTCCTCGCTTCACGTACCGATTGGCAACGGCCAGTCCGCCCAATTTCTGTAAACCATAGATTGCTCGTCCGAGGATCTTGTCTTGTAGTCCATGCGCCACCCGACCGATACGTGTCCGCAATCGAACGCCGGCAAATTGAGCGATGGATACATCCAGGCGATGTTTCAGTCGCTCAATAATCCCCAGCAAAGGCAGCAGCGAAGGATCTTGCTTCCCGCGGGCCAGCAACTGCTTCTCATGGGTGCGATAATACTCAATAGCATGATACAGATGCCAGGCATGCCGCGTGTTGAGCAACGATTTCTGTACGGTATCGTAGACATTTGCCGGGATCCCAAATTCCACATTGGGTTCATTCAGTTTACGTCTCACGATGGGACGATCGTGAACCGTTTCCCGCAAGAATCGAGCAGCATCGACCAGCAGCAGCGCGGCCGCAAACCCTGTCAGGAATGTCGCCTCGCCAGCCGGCCCGTACACCTGGTCGTCCTTACGCAACGAGGAAACTAATTCCAGCAGGGCATTCCGGGCTTGCCAGTAGACAATCAGCAGCGAAAGGACTTGGAACTCCTGGTGCGGAGTAAAATGACCCTGTTCCGCCGTCGAAACCGACGAGGTCAACTGGGTGGCTTCCGCTTTGAGTTCTTCCAGCGTTTGAGCCAGTTGAACGACTGTTCTCAGATGAGATTGTTGCTGTTCCTGGCTGGCCGGCAACTCAACCATTGTCAACTTGACTCACTTCCAGGTAATCAGTAATCGTCCAATACGTTTGGCTGGAAGTCTTATCGAACTGACAGGAAATATTTAATTCAAGTGCTACAATTCGAGTCGCTCCATCTTCTTGAAACGTAACGTGATACATTTGCCTGATGCTAATTGTCTGCCGGTCTCGAGTATGACCCAAGTTATCGACCAGCGTGAACGTAACCTGGTCTTTGTTGGCAAGCACAGCTTGAATTAGCTCTTCACTGGTGAACTTGGTCAGCGTATCTTGCAGTTGAACATCATTTTCATATTGTTCGCTGAGAATCATATTTGGGGGTACCCGTTGTTTGGGATCCATGACCAATTGATGGGCTGTGAGCGTTGAACCTTCCAACAACAAGCCAAACCAACGTGTTCCAAATTCTTCTGCCTGGCTATTGATGATGGCCCGGTGCGCGTAATGTCGCGCCAGTCCCATTGAGCCAAACAGCAGGGCCATCAATAAGCCTGTAACGGCCAGGCCCCGACCAACCAGGTTCGTTTCTGCGCGATTCACCTGGAACAGTGCAACGAGTGCGACCAGCAGACCAAGTACGGGAAAGATCCAAAACGCTGGGAAAATGGGTGCTAACAGCGAGAGCAGTCCCAACACCAGTGCCAACACACTGGCTTTCGAGATGGCACGATAACCTTCCGAATCCAAGGCTTCTTCGCGAGCATGAAATTCACGCATTTCGATCACACCTGTCAGCAGGGGAAAACAAGAGGGGGAAATTAGTTCCTAGGACTTCATGGCACGCTGTAGTTCCTTGATCGTTGTGAGTCCCTGAACGAGTGCCACGATTCCTTCTTCCTGTAACGTGTGGCTTCCTGTTCTTTGCGCCAATTGCCTGATCAACTCCAACTGGGGTTGCTGCACGAGTGCTTTTCGAATCTGATCGTTCACCTCAAGCAGGTCGAAGAGGCCGAGACGTCCGCGGTAACCTACGCCGTTGCAGTTGGGGCAAACCTCGGGTTCCCCTTTTTTTCGTTTCGGTTCTTCACCGGGCGGCGGTGGTTGCCATTCCCGATAGAGTGTTGAAACACGATCCGCTGGAACCCTCAGTTTTTGCAGCAAGGCAGGATTGGGGCGGTATGACTGCTTGCAGTTTTCACACAAGCGACGGACAAGACGCATGTTCAATACCGCGGTTACCGCTTGAGAAAAATTCTGCGGATTTGGGTTCAGCGACTTGATGCGCAGTAGTGCTTCGGCACTGTCGTTGGCCTGGACACCGGCAAAAACCACGATCTCCTGATCAACGATGTGCTGACACATCACGTCAAGGATTTCTCGGTTGGGCATCCTCGGGAAGAGGTACATGTCATGCTGTTCACGAAATAACTTTGTCATGATGCCCTTGAGTTCTTCCGGTTTTCTCGGATCAAAACTGACGGCCTTGACATTCTCCACTTCCGGTTCAGTGGGAGTTTCGGAATCGATACAGACACAAGAATTCATGTACCGGTCCGTGACCTCCAAACCCACTCGCCAGATCGTCGACAAACCACCGTTGGCTGGAGCCGACACGATAAAGAGACCTTTGACGGGAGGAGGAATTTCATCTTCCAATGGTCGTCCTACCAGCGTCTTAAAATGCGCAATCATCTTTTCACGCATCCCCAGGTCTACCAGGTTCTTGTGTAACTGTTCTTTCGGTTCAAGCTTAATCAGAACACGTTCACCCGTTTTCGTTCCCTGGCTGGTAAACGTACAGTTTAATTGCTCCTTTTCCAGTCGAACCGAGAATCCCCCATCCTGTCGTGCTCGTCGTTCTCGAACGTTCAAATTTGCCAGGGTCTTCAAGACTGCCAACATCGTATCGCCCGTGGAACGATCCATGGGAGCGATCCGATGCATAATTCCATCGACGTCAAAGCCACCCGCCACCGCTTGGCGAGTGAAATCAAGCAGGATCCGGCGAGACTGTTTCTCAATGACATTAAAGAACAGTTCTTTGGCCGTGATAATCCCAGGTGACTGACGTACCTTGATCAGATTCGCTTCGTTTTCATTGCGATCTCCACCCGCCGCTTTAAACAGCACGGGGGGTCCCATGTCACCAGGAGTATCCGACTCTAGTGTTTTTTTCTTGCTACTGAACATGCTAACAACCAATCACGAAACAAGTACAGAATAGATCGTGCTCTCTGACACCATTGAATGCTATTAAAGAATCCCTGGCTGACTAACCTCGATGCCCTTGAGAGCCATTTTCAGAGCATCCTTGTTCGGTGCATACCGGAAGGCCGTTTCTCGATCGATCAAGTCGTCATCAACCAATTGCTTCAAGCTCATCGTAAAATTCTGCATGCCATCTTCTGCACCAATTCGAATGGCATCTCCCAGCTTTTCATCTTCAGCCTCAAGGACCAGTTTTGTAATCGTCGGCGAAAACGTCATGATTTCAACGGTTGGCACTCGACCCACACCCTCTTTGATCGACGGCAACAATTTTTGGGCCAGAATTCCCTTCATGTTGAAAGCAATTGCACTACGCATCGCAGAATGCATGTCTTCCGGAAACAGGTCAAGGATTCGACCAATGGTGGATGGCGCAGTGGAAGCATGAATCGTACCAAAGACCAGGTGTCCTGTTTCGGCAGCATGAATGGCTGTCATAAACGACTCCTTGTCACGCATTTCACCAACCAAGATGATATCGGGATCTTCGCGCACGGCATGCTTCATGGCAATATCAAAATTCCGTACATCCATACCTACTTCGCGCTGATTAATCAGGCACTTGTCTTCCGTGTATACAAATTCAATGGGGTCTTCCAGGGTCAGGATGTGTTTTCGGTAATGGTGATTAACCCAGTTCAACATCGAAGCGATCGTGGTCGACTTTCCTGAACCGGTAACCCCTGCCAGCAGTATCATTCCCTGTTCAAACTTGCACAATTCTTCAATGATCGGTGGCAAGTGAAGTCCATTGAAATCGGGGATCCAGTTCTTCACGCAACGAGCTACCATGCCCAACTTGCCTAACTGCTGGAGAACATTGACTCGAAATCGCCAATCCACTCCATCCACATCAACCACGTAGGCAAAGTCACAGCCACCGTCTTCTTCCAGGATCCGTTTCGTCCGTTTGGTCAACATGGGAAAAATCAATCGCACCATTTCTTCGTTATCAATTTCTCCCCGGTTAAGTGGCCGGAGCGTTCCATCGACACGGACAATCGGCGAACGACCAGTTTTTAAGTGCAGGTCACTCCCTTCTAACTTGACCAAAGCGCGAAAAATCTTATCGATTTCCAACTCTTTCCGCTGACTTATATAGTCACTTGGGTCCACTTCATTCACTGTGACGTCGGTTGGCTGGTCGGTGGCTGCCATGAATTGTTTTCTCCTCCAATCCCGTTTTTAAAACTCTATAATCCCTGAGGATACCAGACGCTGTAATCGTTGGCTATTTCATTGTAATCGGACTGGGATGCCCTGGCTTCGCATAAACTGCTTTGTTTCCGTAATCGTATACTCTCCAAAATGAAAAATACTGGCAGCCAGGGCCGCATCCGCGTGTCCCAACAGGATAGCATCGGCCAAATGGCTCGGCTCCCCCGCTCCACCACTGGCCACAACCGGTATCGAAACCGCATCGCTGACCGCCTGCGTAATCTCTAGATCATATCCGTCCTTAGTACCATCGCAGTCCATGCTGGTGAGGACAATTTCACCAGCACCCAACTGCTGAACCTGCTGAGCCCAGTTGACCGCGGTCAACCCCGTTGGCGTGCGGCCACCGTGTATATGAACTTCCCAAACTTCTGCCGATTCCGATCCGTCTTCCGTGGTCTCAGGGTAAACACGCTTCGGATCGATATTCACAACAATACACTGACTGCCAAATCGCTCCGCCGCTCGCTGCACAAACTCTGGATCTTCACAAGCGGCTGAGTTGATCGAAACCTTGTCCGTACCAGCATTCAGTAAATCGCGAATATCTTCCAGCGAGCGAATACCACCACCAACCGTTAGTGGCATAAAAACCTGTTCCGCAGTCCGACGAACTACATCAATCATGATATCTCGACCCTCGTGACTGGCCGTAATATCGAGGAAAACAAGTTCATCAGCTCCTTCGTGCTCGTAACGAGTGGCCACTTCAACCGGGTCCCCAGCATCGCGCAAACTTACAAAATTCGTCCCTTTGACGACGCGCCCGCGATCAACATCAAGACAAGGAATTACACGTTTCGCAAGCATCCTGTCAAATCATCTTATGCGTACTTACCATCACATCCAGCAGACCAGGCAGGCAACAACGTACGCATGTTCCATCGCGCCTCGAACGCCTGGCCTCCTGTAAGTTAACGCGTCACGACTGCCCGTGCCACTACAACTTGGCAATCGCTTCGCGGGCAACTGCCAAACACTGCTTCATATCGTCGATGGGATTATCCGGATTTGCTTCGTACTCCAGTGACAGGCCACCGTCAGCCGGGAAGCCAACCTTCTTGAGTCCCTTGAAAAGTCCTAACACATCCAAGTGCCCTGAACCAATCACAACATTATGTGATTGTTTCTCCTGTTTCGCTTCGTCTTTCATGTGAACGCCAAAAACACGTGCACCCAGCTCGTGAACTGCCTTCACCGGATCTTCCTTGCTGCGAATAAAATGCCCCGTGTCGACACAGGCACCAATCAACTTGTGCCGACCTTTGACTGCCTTCTTAACGCTCTCAATCGTGTCATACAAAGCACCCGGGCCATGATTGTGGATAGCAATCCGAATATTGTACTCGGCAACCAGCTTGTCCAAACTGTCGAATGCATCCGGCAGTGGATTAGCGGTAATGTTACGAATACCAGCTCGCTTGGCAAACTCAAAAACCTTGCGGTTCGCCGCCTCGTCTTTGCTAAAGCGGTTCACTCCGTGAGCACTGATCGACACTTTGGCCCGCTCCAGCAACTGGCGATTCTCCGCCAGCTGTTTGTCGGTCGCAGCCGGACTTAAGTGCTTGCTGTAAAACTCGACGAAGTGCAATCCCATTCCTTGAATGTGACGGATCGCTTCCACCACGTTGTATTTTCGCAAGGAAAAACTCTGCACACCAATCGGGAAACCGCGATAAGGATCTTCTGCGGCCAAAATGTCAGGGACATCAAAAATCGTCGCACCGGCAGCAGCGGCGGTCGTCAATGCCAGGAAACGACGACGGGTGGTTAATGTTTGCATACTTGGTTCCTTAACAAATAATGGTGTCAAGTGTCTCGCGTGATAATCCGGTCTTCACCCGGATGGAGTCAAACTTACTGGGACTCAACGTAGTTGTTGATCATAACCCAGAAGACTGTGCCGCTCAATCGTCCCCAGTCTGAGGTGCGACCAGTTTTCAGAGAGCCGCCGGCCCAAACCGCTCCCGGTGCTGTACCTTCCATCGTGAATCGGGCAACCCTTATTCGTACATGGTCATGGCATCATCCAGGTGT
>JAYGDG010000892.1:0-4277 GCA_046583015.1 Pirellulaceae bacterium
TCCAGAGAGTTGTAGCCGCAGTTTTTGCAGTGTTTTACGAACGATATCGAGTCTTTTCTTGGCCTTCTTGTCCATGCGGTCGTTGTCCGAAAAAAACGTGCCGTTTCGCCACCAGGATTATTGCCAGCTTTCAGCCGGTCAACCGAGTTTCCACATTTTAGCGTTTGTTAAGCAATGAGCCATCCCGGGCCTGGTCAAAGGTTTCGATCGCAGCAGACGGTGTTTTTTCCGAGTCTGGTTTCTTCGGTTCCCGGTCCGCCAGTCGCATGGCTCCGGCGATACAAATCAGCAGCACGGCCAGCAGGATATTGATGTTCAGCCAGGTTCGCTGGTTTTGACGGAACTTGCTGGCCGCTTCACTACGACCGGCAAGCAGGCTGGCGATGTAGAAAATGGCGATTGCCAAGACGAGCTTAATGGCCAGCAGGGGCATGTAGTAGCCGCCTGGAAAATCGTACGTCATGGAAATATTCGCCGTGTTGACAAAGCCACTAATGAGCAGAAACAGGATCGAGGGCATCAGCAGTCGGGACCAACCGCGTCGTACCGATTCCTGTACTTTTTCCCGTTGCTCGTCGTCAAGTTGCTCGCAGGCCGGGACGACGGCGAATCGCATGAAGATCGTGCCACCAACCAGGGCAATCGCCGGGATGATATGCAGCCAACGCATTGCCAGGTTCAAATAATCCATCCTGTCGTCTCCTACGAAATCTGTGCTTGAAGCTCTTGCCCATCACCATCACTGGTCAAATCCTAAAACGAGGCTGGCGGTTTGTCTATGCCAGTCTGGTCCAGGTTTAAGCGGGCCAACGATCCTGGACCCATTGCAGGGCAGCCGCCTTATCATCCAGTTGCCCCAGCAGTTGCGCATCACGAACTTGCTCCAGGATTTCTCGAAACAAGGGGCCTGCAGGGAGTCCGAGTTCTTGCAAGTCGTTTCCACTGAGCAGTTGTGGCGGATTGAGATCTGCAGATGGCAGCAGCAATTGCTGACGACAGTGGTCGATTCCACTGGTTGCCTGGTGTTGTGCCTGTCGTCTGGCTGCGGCAAGGTCTAACAGGTTGTCAATGCGGGGATCAACCAGGATAGGTTGCAAGACGGGCCACTCGAGCTTGTCAGCGGCCACGATTTGCGGCTCCTGCCCAAGCATCCAGAGGATTGACTTGATCTGCGGGTTGCTCAGTTTCAACCGTCGGGTCATGGCTTCGGTCTCGGAACGACCAGCATTGCTGACAAGCTGGCTCCAGAGGAGTGCCAGGGCAGTGGCGAAGTCTGCGGTCTTCAATGCGCCCAGTCCTTGCAGGCCCACGGCCAGGCGCTCGGCAAAGTCGCTGGAACTATATTCTCCCTCGGGGAAAATGATGGCTAGCAGCCCGGTTTCTTGCAGCAGTTGGACTGCCGCCTGGCGATTTGTCTGCGTTAGCATGCGCTCCATTTCTGCGGTAATTCGTTCAGCGCTAACAACCTGTAACTGGCTGGCAAATTGTTCGATGGCAGATCGCGTTTCCGCTTCAATCTGGAAATCCAGCGTGGCGGCGAATCGAACCGCCCGGAGAATCCGCAGTTTGTCTTCGGCGAAACGAAGTTGGGGATCGCCAATGGCGCGAATTACTTTTTGCTCGAGGTCAGCTTGCCCGTCAACATAGTCGATGAGTTGATCTTTGAGCGGGTCAAAGAACATCCCGTTGATGGTAAAGTCACGACGACTGGCATCTTCCCGGGCCGAGGTGAAAGTAACATGGTCCGGGTGACGACCGTCACTGTATTGGGCATCCTGGCGAAACGTGGCCACGTCGATTTGCCCGGCCGAGGAGGGGCCCAGCACCGTGATGACTCCAAAGCTGGCACCGATGGCCAGCGTTTTTCGCTGGCCAAATACCTCCTGGATTTGGTCCGGCAAGGCATTGGTGGCAACGTCATAGTCCTTCGGTTCGATGCCCAGAAACTTGTCGCGCACACAGCCACCCGCCCAGTAGGCCTGGTAGTTTGCTTGCTGCAGTTGCTGGACAACTGCAATCGCAATGGCGCGCGCTTTGTCTGGCAGGATTGTCGTCATGCTCGAAGTAAGTCCGTGTTGAAAAGCCCAGCGTTTAATTTAGTCCCGGATACCCCGTTTTCGCCGTGATGGACACCACGTGCCGAGCATGATACGTTCTGGCCTGCCTTTGTGATCATCGATCGTGGTCCGTTGTCGGAGAGAATTGAAGAAAACTGATGGAAACCGATTCTGACCAACCTAGTTTGGAAATTGATGTTGAGCAAGTGAAAGCCATGATTGATTCGGGCGATTCGCTAGTTTTGCTGGATTGTCGTGAACAAGGTGAATACGACTTGGTGCATCTCGACAACTCACTCTTGATTCCGATGAGCGAGATTCAGAATCGTCTCGACGAGCTGACCAGTCTCCCGGAGAGCCCGCTGGTAGTTTATTGTCATTTGGGCGGCCGCAGTCTACAAGTGACCCATTGGTTACGGCAGCAGGGGTATGCAAACGTTGTCAGCATGGCCGGCGGAATTGATGCCTGGTCGCAACAAATTGATTCTACCCTGCCACGTTACTAACAGACATTTCGGTTCGCAGACGGGTTCGCCCCCTTGAAGACGATTGGCATCATGGCATATAAAATGTGAGCTCCTAGTGACGCGGGTGTGGCGGAACTGGCAGACGCGCAGGATTCAGGTTCCTGTGGGAGATAATCCCGTGGAGGTTCGACTCCTCTCACCCGCATTGATTGAAGACCGGCCCTGCTGGCCGGGCGCAAACCTTGCGGCCTGAAGAAGATAGCCATGCGTGTGAAGGTGGGCGATCTTTACCGGTTCTAGTGGCCACTAAGCGAGCGTTGCATCGGGTCTATCGATCGTTCCGATGTTAACGACGTAAGTTCCCGAGGTCGCTTTCTTTCTCACTTTTCCAGAGGGTGTGATGCGCAACAAGTCCATGTTACTAAGTCTGGTGGCTTTTTTTTCAGGTTTGGCGACTTCGATTGCCGTCACTCGTGCTCTCGAAGAACCATCCGCAGAGCCGGTTGAGATTGCCCAGGTATCGGTCCTGGTTGCTGCCGCAGATATTGATGCAGGAGAACCCTTCGCTTCGCAGAACGTGAAACTGGTCGAGTGTCCGAGCAACCAGCTGCCTCCGGACTGTATTCATGAATTCAATGATTTAAAATCATTCTCTGCCAGTCGTCGACTGGAGACGGATGAACCGATTAGCCGTTCCGACTTGCAGAGGGTATTGGTGAAAACCGAACCAGCGAGTCACCCGGCTGGTCGTTCGATTCAATTACAGGTGGTCATGGATCCAGCGGCTGCTGGCATCACGGCTGGCAAGCGGGTCCAGGTCACGGTCATGCACAACGATAGGAATGAGCAGCGGGCAGGCTCTCGAATGGTGTTGCGTTCAGCTGTTGTGCAGAGCATCGACGTGGGAACAGCCGAGGTGAGTCCGAAAAGCGATTCAAGTTTGATCAGCAGAGATGTATCACTGTTGGTGTCGGATGCAGAGGCTAGCCTGTTGCTGCTAGCGCAAGAACTGGGCAAGCTGCAGATACTGCCGAGCGACCTGCAGGAATCGAGTCATCCAGCAGATGCCGTGATTTGCACTGTGGCGGACCTGATGGCCTTTGCCATGTCCGGCAAGCAAGATTCCCCTCAGCCAAGCGTGCTACCTGTGGATGACTCGCCACCACCTGCCATCGACGTGAAGCCACAAGCCCCGCCTACGACAGTCTCACCACCGGTGGTTAAGGATGTTAATACCCTCGGACAGGTTCAGCAACCAGCGCAGCATCGCGCGGGTGGTTTAGCCCGTGTCGTGATACCAGGAAGTAAGGGATTCCCTGCTCAGGCAGCGGCTCAAGAGCGACGCGTGCAGCTGACGGTGAGCGATTACCAGCCGGATTCTGAGGGCGCACCCACTTCCCCGGCAGACCTGGAAAGCCTTCGTGAGTAATTTTCTGACGGGGGTTTAATGACCTTCGGCAGTTTCCTCGGCGGCGGGTTCAGCAGTTTCACCGGCTGGTGCTGGCTCTTCTTTTTCCTCGTGAAAGAATATTCCGAAGAGGACCATGATAACCAGTGCACCCACAGCCGGAATGGTATAGATCATCCGCCAGTCCATTTCCTGGGTTGCCTCGATGGACTTGATCTCCTTGTAGACATTCAGGTTGGCAATCTTTTGCTGAGCGAGACGATGGTCGTTGTGGTGATCAGGACCAACGTCTGTCACACCAGGCAGGGAAGGGCCACCAGATTTTACCCCGTACATTTCCTGCAA
>JAYGDG010000900.1:0-3607 GCA_046583015.1 Pirellulaceae bacterium
CTCGCTACTGTGCACTCCTGCCCTGGGCCTCGCCGGTGACTGGAATCAATGGCGCGGACCACAGCGAACCGGCGCCATGGTTGAGAACCGAAGCTACCTGGATCGCTTGCCGGCAGCCGGCCTGAAACCTCTTTGGATCACAACAACCGATCTTCCCTCGGCAGGGAGTTCAGCAACGGCCCGCTGCCCTGCACGTCACCGGCAATCTCCGAAGGTCGCTTGTATTTGCGACTCAAGAATGGACTGGTCTGCTACGATTTGAATGCTGTGGATTAACCCGCAGTCCCCTAGGCTACCCGCCGTCGTCGATCCTTGCGCTGCTGCCGCCGTAACCGCTTGCGTTCGGCCCGTTGCTGCTTGCGACGGATCCGCTGCTCTTCCAAATCGTCAGTTTCCTCCAGCCAGTTTTCTTCAACCACCTGGTCCACCGGATCATCCGCCAGCAAGTATTCTTTATCCTCGGGATCTGTAAACACTGGCGCGGAAGCAACCGGAACTTGCCGAGGCGATTCCTCGACCGGCTCACTCACCGAACGAGCTTTCACCTTCTTCGCCGGAATCAACCCCTGGGCATCCCGAAACACGTGCCTCGCCTCCATCCAGACCATGCCGGCCAGCGCCGTGTGGGCAATGAGCAGCAGCAACCCGCCAGTCAGTGGGGCCTTCACGACGTGATGTATCCAGGAGACGTCAAAAGCCAGTAGCATGACCGCCAAATAGGCCGCGACGGCAGGCAGCCAAAAACAATTCGTCCAGTAACTCTTCCGCACCTCGATCGAAATCCGTACTCCCAGCACAAGTCCGCCCAGTGAAACAGCAATCAGCCAGCCCCAGTTCAACTCCTCGGCGGACAAGGAACCAGCTAGCCCCATCACTGCCGCTTGAAGCGATCGATGAATCTCCGTGGCAGTTTCCAGGCTGGCAACCAGGCACCATGCTGAAACCCACAACCAGAGTCGATAGTGACCGCGGTAATCGTCAACCTTGTGACGCCTCACCAAGTAGACCATTAGACATCCGCCCGCGGTGACCAGTAACAGGCCGCTGGAATACCAGGCCGCTAATGTTCCAGGGCCATCCAGCCCAAAACGGTTAACGACCTCTTCACTCCCCGTCAACAACCGGGATGAAGCTTGCTGTAAACCGTAGATAGCAGTTGCTGCCAGCAACACCAGCAGTAACCAGGTACGAAGCTGCTGGGGAATAAGATCCGTCAATCGTGGTTGATTTTCCAGGCGTGCAGACTCCGTATAACCACTGTGGTCTCCAGAACTCGGCTGACTGCTAGCCACCTGCCCTGAATCTCCAGTCGCTTCATCAATCAACACACGGCGACGACGTTCGTCCCGTTGTCCGCTCCTTCGGAATTGCATCGAATTACACCAGCTTCCAGCAAGAGATCTCGGCCGAGGTCTCAACTATGAGGATATCTGCCAAAGCCACTGGGGGTTTGGCTAATGAAAGTTTCGGCTGCCGAAGCTATCGATCTCTACTCTCACTCAGACCACCAATAAAGCTGCCCAGAGAACAATCTGTGAAAAAGAGCCCCTGCTCCGCTAACTTCAACTAACTGGTAAGAAACCCTAACGATTGTGACGTTCGTAGGGGCAGGCGGCCAGCTGATCCAAGCCAGCAAGCTAAACTCAAAACCACCTGCATCCACCACAGCAATTACCGCCATTGCTCCTTACTAAAGCTCCTCTGGTGGGGAATTGCCAGTGATCTTCTGTTTCGGTATGCTGCAGGAGTCCGTTGATATCAAATACGGTCACTGGTAAGAACTCCAGTCAAGACCGTTCGATTATCTTCCCGCAAACCTGGCCATAGTCGTTCAAAGAACCACGAAAGGTACCATGATGGCTTACGAACTCCCTAACTTGCCTTACGCGCACGACGCTCTAGAGCCCCACATTGATGCCCGTACGATGGAAATCCATCATGGCAAGCATCACCAGGCATACATCAATAAAGTAAACGCTGCCATTGAAGGTTCCGACCTGGAAGGCAAGAGCATCGAAGATTTAGTCGCTGACCTGGATGCCATCGCGGAAGATATCCGTGGAGCCGTCCGTAACAATGGCGGCGGACATGCCAACCATTCGTTGTTCTGGACTATCATGGGACCAGCAGCCGGCGGAGCACCTCAAGGTGACCTGGCTGCCGCCATCGATGCCGCTTGTGGAAGCGTCGAAGCGTTTCAGGAAGCCTTCGCTGCAGCCGCAGCAACCCGTTTTGGTAGTGGCTGGGCTTGGCTCAGTGTCGATGGGGACCAACTAGTCGTGGAAAGCACCCCCAATCAGGATAGCCCCCTGATGGAAGGCCGAACTCCAATCCTCGGTCTCGATGTCTGGGAACATGCCTATTACCTGAATTACCAGAATCGACGCCCCGACTACGTCAGTGCGTTCTGGAATGTCGTCAACTGGGATGAAGTTGCCAATCGATATGCGGCAGCACAAGGTTAACAAGTCCTGCTAGGCAGATGCTGTGACACTCAAGCGGGCCGGTTTTTCCGGCCCGCTTTTTGATGCCATATGAATCTAGAGCATCTCAGGCGGTTTTCTTCGATCTGTCTAGAGTGGACGAGCTAGCATCCGTGCTAGCTGCCAAAGAGACTGGCATTGACGTCATACCAAGCCACTTCTATCATCCGCCCCACATTCGTACAACAGAGGCAACCCTGCGGCTGCTCAGTTGGTTGATTTCAGGAGGCTCTCGCCACTAGAAAAACGGATGAAACAAGCGGAACTGACCGACTAGTAACAGTACAACCCGTCTCGTCTGAATTATTGATTTAATGGGACAATAACCGTATCTCGAGTAACACAGTAAGTGTGTCAGAGGGGAATCAACTTGCTTGATTGCTTTGTGACCCAAGACAAGGACAGAAAACCATGGGTCTGATTGTTTCACGCTGGTCGTCAATGTTGAGTTTCACAGCTGTTCTGATCCTCATTACTGCCAGTGGATGCAAGATGAGCAGTTGGAATATGCCAGGCATGGGTTGGCTAAATAGTGGGTCGAATGAGACCACGACACAAGCCTCTCCGAATCAGCCTGCTGCCAGTTCCCAGGCAGTTCCTTCGGCAAATGCCTCCAAGTACCTCAATCCGCCCACGATCTCGACCGGCACTCCCAGCAATTTTGGGGACGCCACGGCAACGGCCACCAAAACCTACCCCAATGGTCGTACCACTGCCTATAACGGACGAAACACCATTGGTCCTTATCATCCACCGAAGAGCAAGACTGTTGCGACCACACAGCCGCCAGCGCCTGTGTCTAATCCACAATATGGTAGCAACCCTGGCTATCCCCGCACCCAGTACCCGGCAGCCCAGTACCCGGCAGCCCAGTACCCGGCAGCCCAGTACCCGGCAGCCCAGTATCCAACTGCTCAAAATCCAACCACCCAGTACCCAACTGCTCAAAATCCAACTGCTCAGTACCCGGCAGCTCAGTACCCAACTGCTCAGTACCCGGCAGCTCAGTACCCAACTGCTCAAAATCCGGCAGCTCAGTACCCAACTGCTCAAAATCCGGCAGCTCAGTACCCGGCAGCCAAGTACCCAACCACCCAGTACCCGGCAGCTCAGTACCCGGCGGC
>JAYGDG010000007.1:0-2938 GCA_046583015.1 Pirellulaceae bacterium
CAATCCCACCGAAAAAGGAAACGCTGGTGTGGGTATCTGACCCAGACAACCCGCAGAATGTTTTGGTTGAGCAGAAGATTCGCAATAAACTCAACAAACCCACGGGTGAACTCAGCGGGGCGGATTTGGAGAAGGTAGAGCACCTCGTTTTCTTCTCCAAATTGAACATAAACGACGAGGGCCTCAAGGAGTTGGCGAAGCTGAAGCGTCTCAGGAGCCTGCTACTAGTTAAGACCGATATTACAGATGCAGGTCTTCGTGAGATGGCTAAACTTCCGGAACTCGTGTCCCTGACGATCAGTGGCTCGGACATCACGAACGTGGGGCTCAAAGAATTGGCCAATGTGCCTAACCTCACGGAGCTTGGCTTAATGGCCTCGCAAATCACCGATGAGGGCCTCCAGGAATTAGCGAAGCTGAAGAATCTCTACGGACTTAACCTGGGGGGGACCAAGGTAACCAAGGCGGGCGTGGCCGCCTTGCGGAAAGCATTACCGAATTGCCAGATCAAACACTAACGCTCCCGCAAGGATTCACTGGGATTCCTTGCTTCGCTCGGCGGAGAAAACCTTTCCCGTAGGCCTGGCAGGCAGCGTTTGTTGCCATTGCTTGATCCTCTGGATCAAGTCCGCGGCGACTTGCGGTTGGTCCTTCTTCAAGTCCTTTTTTTCATACGGGTCCGCCACGATGTCGTACAGTTCCCAATAGCCGAGTTCAGTATTGGTCACCAGCTTCCAGTTCTGGTGGACGACCGTGTAGCCAACCCAGTGATGTGGCTTGCCTTTGCGGGCCGGCCAGGGTGCGGCCATCTTCCAGAACAGCGGTTTTTGCCGTTTCTGACTTCCCTCACCCAGCAAGGCTCGTACCTGGCTGATCCCGTCCGGTTTGTAATCCTCGGGCAGCGATGCACCAGCGATCTCACAATAGGTCGGCAACAGGTCTACGGCTGAAAGCAAGGTAGTCCTGTCGACCTTGCCCGCGGCAATCTTGCCTGGCCAGCGAGCGATGAAGGGCACCCCGATGCCCCCTTCAAAGAGCGCCGCCTTGTAACCTTTTCGTCCGCCAGTGATCCCTCGCGCCGCGGCGATATTGAATCCCGTGCCGGTCGCGGTGTCAAACATTTCTTTCAAGGGCGTGTTCCCACCAGCCCGTGCCGGGCCGTTGTCCGAACTAAAGATCACTAACGTGTTGCTGGTCAGCTTCAAGCGGTCCAGTGCATTGAGGACCTTGCCGACACGGTCGTCAGCATGGCTTAATACCGACGCATAGATTTGATCTCGCTCCTTCAGATCCGGAAAACGTTTACGGTATTTCGGGACCGTGTGAAACGGTGTATGAGGTTCATGCAGCCAGAGGTTGATAAAGAACGGCTTGCCAGCACCCTGACATTGCTCGATGAACGCGATTGCTCGCTTCGCATCGTCATGTACGGGCATCTGTTGGCCGGCACAGTTAAAGGCACCGTAGTCGTCGATGGCATAGGCGCTCGGTAAGGGTGAGTCGGGGATCATGTTGTTCGACAGGTGCCACTTTCCGTAATGCCCAGTTGCGTAACCAGCCTGTTTGAGGAATCGAGTCAGCAACGGCGTCTGTGGGTTCAGCCAGTCGGGCATGTTCCGCTTGGCATTGCTTGGCACCCAGGCAAAATGGCCGTCGATGTTGTAGCGGGCGGGGAAGTGCCCGGTCATCACAGCTGTGCGACTGGGCGAACAGACACCGCTGGCAACCGTGAATCGATGGAAGTCCGTTCCTTGCTTTGCCAGCCGGTCGATGTTCGGTGTTTTGAGATACGGATGGCCGTGGCAACTCAGGTCACCCCAGCCCCAGTCGTCAGCAAAGATAAACAGAATGTTCGGCTTCTCGGCCTGGGCCGCAATGCCCGGTCCCGGCAGCGTTAGGCAAAAAACCAGGGCAAGGAGAAGCGCGTGTGGCAAATCCAGGCGACTTTGAAGGGATCGTTTCATGGTATTGATTTTACTCCATCCAAGGTGTCGTCTGAAGTGGGCGCTTGTTGTAGCAGCACTACTGGGGATTATTCATGCGCGGCCCTGGCAGGCGCCCGCGGGTGGTTCTATCTCCAGCCAGTCCCCAGTTTCTATTTCCGCCAGGGGGGGTGAGGGCGTGGTTCGGATTCCTCGCCCTTTTTGCGGGTCGCAGCGCTTCCCGACCTTTTCTCCGGGGCTTCTTCAGAAGGGTGGTGTTTGTACCTGCAGAACAGAATAACGAAATCCGAACGCAGTACCTTTGGGCCAACTGTCGGGTTTCGAATCACAGCGCTGGCCCCACGAGAAAGGTGAATATTATGAAGAGGCAAACGTTACTATTGATATTGGTGGCAGTCATGAGTTTGGCCGGAGCAGCGGAAGCGTTCTGTCAAGCGCCGCAACGTGGACGAAATTCTCGGTTCAAGTCCGATCGCAAGATGAACGTCGGAACGCTCGAGTCCCACGGTCCGCAGCGATCCAATGCGGCCGTCGAAAAGTCGAGATACGATATCGTTCTCGGGGATATTTCTGACTGGCTTAAGGATATCATCGGGCCGCTACCCCCAGGGAGCCCCGGGCCCACGTTTCCGGAACAAGAGCTTGATGAACTGGTGACTGATATCATGGTCGACATCTTGCTAGAGCAGCAATTTAGTCCGGAAGACTACAACTACGACGCACCCGTCTTCCTCCGCAGAAAAGCGAGGAATCAATCCGAAGGCATCTTCTTCGCCGGCAACTGGATCATTATCGTAACCAAGGATCATCCACTCGTGATCGTCGACATTGACGACCTCCTGGAGAATCCGGCCGAGTACGAAGGGTCCGATGGAGACGACGTTTGGGACGTCGAGCAAGGTCACTAAAAGACGCTTCCACGAAACCGGCTTTCTGCTTAAAGCTTGCCGGAAACTGAAAACCACGATCGCCTTGGGGATATTTTCCCCAAGGCG
>JAYGDG010000035.1:0-1828 GCA_046583015.1 Pirellulaceae bacterium
GCCCCGCCAGCTCCTTGCCAGCTCTGCTTACCGGTGGCAATGTCCAGGGCGTACGTTTTAACACCACTTTTCTCGATGGTTTCTCCACGGCGGGTGTTGAGCAGCTCAGCTATAAAAACACGATTACCACCCACGGCCAAGCTCAGTTCCGGCCGACTGGCTTCGAACGACCAGAGTAGTTTGCCAGTCTGTCGATCAAGGCAGATAATGGTCTTATCGAGATAGCTGACGAGGTAGTTTTTCCAGAGTCGCAAACGGATCAAAGTGCCACTGATCTCCTCCGGCATCGGGAAGCGAGCTCTCTGTTTCCCCGTCTCGGCATCAAGCACGACGCAACTGCGCCCGGCAGCTACATAGATAGCGTCCCCGGTGGCTACGAACTCACCCACGCTACCGGAACCGGCCGCCTGGGGTAGCGGCTGGTCCCACAAACGACGCCCGGTGAAGACATCGATGGCCAGCATGCGATCGGCACGTACAAAGATTCGCCCACCAGCGACGCGTACCTCGGTCTTTCCCGGTTGACGTTCCCAGCGGATGGACCCGTCGTACCATAACAGGCCGAGTGGGCCACGCAGGTAACGGTCCTCAGAACTGCCCGTGTTACCGGAACCACCAGCCGCATGTGACCAGTCTGCCGACTTCGCCAGCGCACCACTGCGTGATAACAGGAGCCACCGTCCACTTTCGCGAACTTGGGCGTTACTAAACTCGGTTGCCGAATCCTTCCAGGCCTGGCGAGCCTCCCGGGCCACGGGGAGACATGCTGTGCCACCATAGGGACGGAGGGCATGATAGACATTGGCTAATGGTCCTGCAGCGGCCTCCGCGTTGAATCGTCGGGCAGTTTCGCTCACCACCAGGGTGGCCAGGAACGGGGGCAAGGAATAGGTCAACGGGTCGCCCTGGTGCACCGTGATGCGACTGCCATAAATCCCCTGAGCATGCCATCGCTTGCGAAGCGTGTTGATTCGGGCCGCGTCATTGTCGATGGCAATGACGGTAAACTGTTGCGAGAGGGCTTCGGCTAACTCGCCGTTTTTCAATCCCAGGACCAGGCAGTAACCGCTGTTGATACCAGTAGCCTTGGTGATTAGCCGCACTTGCTCGCTCTGAGCGGTGGCAGGGAGTGCCGGTTTGGCATGGGTGACGGGCTCGGTCACGGGGGTTTCCCCAAAGGCGTACAGCCGTCCTGCCCGGGTGGTGACGAAGAGGCGCCCGTTGGCAGCCACCAGGCTGAGCGGATCACCGTCGATGGCAGCTTGCCATGAAATCTTAGGTTGCCCTCCGGCGGTGGGCAGGTCAATAGCCGCAATTTTTCCGGGTGAGGTAGCATAAACACGCGTCCCGGCCTGGATGCGAACCCGCAGGTCAGTCGCCAGTTTCCAGCGTTGGGGAAAATCGGCCTGCCACTTGTCCGGATATTTGTCTTCCTTACGGCGAGGATCTGCTGTTCGCGGCGTCAGTTTAATCTCGGTGATATCTTCAGCAACGATGCCGTTGTCGGTGTAAAACATCGTATGGCTGGAAAGTACCGGGCGACGGAAGTCGCCGATAGACTTCTGGTTCGTGGGCTCGATCTGGATCCGTGTCAGGAAACCCGGGTATAGTTTGCTTTTGAAATCCGCGCGATTGCCCGAGTTGGCAAACTTTTCGTCGTTGGGCCGTCGCATGTCGTAAAGGTCACCACTGTGGGTCAGCAATTGACCACTGCCAGCCACGATATTGTCAGAGCCTTCGAAGGCAGCCTGAAGAAGCTGCAGACTGACTATATTGATCTGTACCAGACCCACTGGCCTGATCATGACATGCCCTACGAAGAAACCCT
>JAYGDG010000116.1:0-2290 GCA_046583015.1 Pirellulaceae bacterium
GTAGATGACGCCAGCTAGTTTGACTCTAGAACTGAGAACAAGATTTGAAGCAACTTGTCGCGTGACAGGGATGAGAGATCTTGCTTGAGTTCGTCCAGATTGCAGGGCGTTGCACACTCGGCTGCACAATCAGAATCCAAAACGTCGTGAATCACCGATGAAACGGCAGATTGTTTCAGTCCTACCGGGGGAGCTTGTGGTGAACCCAATTCACCGCCTCCAACACCAAGGCCCGCTTTTGGCGGGTCTTTCTTTTTGTCATGACTTCTTGAATCAGCCCTCGTGGATCGTTGCTGACCCTTGGCTGGTAGAATATTAGTGCAATGGCCTGAACGCCTGGACGGAGAAGCAATAGTCTTCCTCTGTTACATCCATGAAGTTTTAATCATTGTATGGTAAGAACATAAGAGTGAGACTGGCAGCCTTCTTGAAGTTACCCAAACCCAGGAAAACTGCCCCGTCGTGGAATCGACAGCCGGTGTAAAGATGACTGGAAACCAAATGATCTATCGACTGTGCTGGCTTGTTTGCCTTGTGTTATTGCCTGGACTGCTGAACGGACAGGAAGTTCGTCGGGCCATGATCGAGGAGATCCAAGCGGTCCCAACTGAGGCGAATGGGAAATGGACGATTGGTGGGCAGGTTTTCGGGACCATGCCGACTACCCAGATCAATGCTCGGAAAGTGCCGGCCGCCGGTGAGTTGGCGGTGGTGGAGTACATTGTTAAAGATGGCAAGTTGGTGGCGACCGTTATCCAGCCCATTGGGATCAAGGCGGCCGATGTCAATGATGGCCCTTATGTGATCTGGAAAGACGCTTCGACCGCGGAAGTCTTGATGATGACCGCTGGCAAGGTCAGCAGGAAAACCTACCAGCAGATCACGAAACCGATCGTGATTGACGATTTACCGGGTCCCGTGAATTCCATCACGTTGGATCCTGCCAAGCCATCTTCGCCCAAGTCGGCTTGGACCCAGCCTTCCAGATTGATGGCGATCAGTGACCTGGAAGGGAACTACCAGAACGCGCGGCAGTTTCTGAAGACCAACAAGCTCATCGATCAAAAGGGGAACTGGATTTGGGGAAAGGGACACCTGGTTCTGGTGGGTGACCTGGTGGACCGGGGTACCCAGGTCACTGAACTGATGTGGCTGTTTCATCGTCTGGAACGGCAGGCCCAGAAAGCGGGAGGCAGAGTTCATTATGTTCTGGGTAACCACGAGGCGATGGTCATGGGAGGGGATTTGCGTTATATCAATCCAAGATACCATTTTGTCACGGCCCGCATGAAATTGCGTTACGACCGGCTGTTTGCTGCGGACACTGAAATCGGTCGTTGGTGGCGCTCAAAAAATGGTGTCGAGACCATTGGCAACCTGTTGTTTGTTCATGGCGGTTATTCACCGGTTCTGGACCAGGCGAAACTGGATATTAACACTCTCAACCAGAGGATACGGGCGGGTTTGGCGCCAGCTCAGCCGAAAGGTTCGACGCCCGCTACCAACCCTGTCAAACATCAGCATGGCCCGTTCTGGTATCGCGGTTACTTTGAAAAACATGCGGCCGCTTGGGGTGGCAAGGCAACGGATGAAGAAATCCGCGCCATACTCACGCGACATGGAACGGAGCATATTGTGATTGGTCACACGGTTGTCGAGCAAATCGGGCCACTGGATGAAACAGGCACGGTGATCGGCATTGATGTCAAATGGCGCGATGCGGAAAAGTGCCAGGGGTTGTTGCAGGAGAACGGTCAGCTTTGGCGTGTATCGATCGATGGTAAACGGGAGAAGATTGAAATCGGGGAGTGAATCCCTCCCGTCGCCGTCTACGACGTATTCGCATTCTGGATCAGTTCTGATAAGGGTTTGACGGGTTCCCTCGTGCGCGTCATCATTAACACCTTAGTTTTCAAAAAAGTGGCCCCTGGGATTGAGGAACACCATGCAAAAACAGATTTACTCCCTGGCATTGCTAATGACGCTCTCTGGCGGATTTCTTATTGCGCAGGAATGGCCACAATTTCGCGGGCCCAACGGCAATGGTCATGCCGCCGCGGACTCGGTCCAAACCAGTTGGAGTGAAAAAGAGGCCCTGACCTGGAAAACCGCGCTCCCCGGAAAAGGGTGGTCGTCGCCGGTGATCAGCGGTGATTTTATCTGGATGACAACGGCTGTGGAAAATAAAAATGGTCCGGTCGATCTGTATGCATTGTGTGTGAGCCTTAAAAGTGGAAAGCTGATTCACAATGTCAAGCTGTTTGTGCAATCGGACCCGGAAAAGATCCAC
>JAYGDG010000837.1:0-4996 GCA_046583015.1 Pirellulaceae bacterium
GCAACTGCGAGTTTCATTTCCTGGAAATCAAGCCACTGACACGAACGCGCCAGGATATCGAACTGGCACTGGGGGCCGCCCGGCATGGAGTCCTCGTTGCCGAAAAGCAAAATGAACTGGCAGCTGCCAAGCTGCAGGAACAAATCACCCAGTGGCAAGCGGAACGGGTCCGCCTTGGCGTCACCAGTGGCGACGTCAAGAAAGCGGCCATTGCCGCTCACCAGGCGCGCCTACAGCAAGCCGTCATCGAGGCTCAAATCGAGCTCCTCAAGGCAAAGCGACTGGTCGCGCTCTCGGCAACTGACAAGAACAAGCAGCAGCAAGGGGTGGTTGAAACAAAACTCCAGGATAGCCTGGCGGCCCGGGACCAGGCGGATGGGAGTTACACGAAGTATGAACCAAAGTATCCCACGACCAGTACCGGCCGACGCACCGCGTTAGCGCAGTGGATGACGCAAGCAACCAATCCCCGAACCAGTCGCATCGCCGTGAATCACATTTGGCTGCGACACTTCGGTGAAGCGCTGGTCCCATCGGTCGATAATTTTGGGCTCTCCGGAAAAACACCAAGCCACCCGCAGTTGCTGGACTGGCTGGCAAACCAACTGGCTGAAAATGGTTGGCGAATGAAGCCGCTTCATCGCCTGATGGTGACATCACGCACCTACCGGTTGACTTCACGCACTGGCAGTTCCCAAAATCCAAACCTGAAGAAGGATCCGGAAAACCGTTACCTGTGGCGGATGAACTGGCACCGTATGGAAGCCGAGGCCGTCCGTGACAGCCTGCTGGCCGTTGCCGGGAAAATGGATCTTACGGTGGGTGGCCCCGACCTGGCAGAGGTAGAGGGACAAACTTCTCGGCGCCGCAGTCTTTACTTCCGGACCACCCCGGACAATCAAATGCAGATGTTAACACTCTTTGACCAGGCCAATCCCACGGAGTGTTACCGCAGGCGTGAAAGCGTCGTCCCTCAACAGGCACTGGCGCTATTCAATGGCCGCCTGGCGATCGATATGTCTCGGCTGCTGGCAGCCGACCTGAGCAAGCAGGTCGGTACATCCACAGAACCGGCCAGCCAGCAACAGTTTATCGTGCATGCCTTCCAACGTATTCTCAGCCGGCAGCCAACCGCCGAGGAGACCGACGACTGCCAGCTGTTTTTGAGTCAAAATGCCCAATTGCTGGCAAAACCCGACTCGTTAAAGACATTTCCCACTGGAAAAGAAGAACCAACAGTAGCGGCCTCAACCGATATCCATCAACGGGCCCGCGAAAACCTGGTTCACGTGTTGTTTAACCACAACGAATTTGTCACGATTCGATAACCTTCCCCCAACCTGTTAAACTCGAGACCCATGTCAGCTTACAAGCTTAAAACAGATCATGCGATTTGCGGCCGATTACGTCGTCGATCGTTCTTAGCGGATTGCGGAATGGGATTAACTGGCCTGGCGCTCAGCAATTTGCTCACCCAGGACACTCCACTGTCCGCCAACGAATCGTCCAGTCCCGACGGCACTCCCCACTTTGCTCCCAAGGTCAAGCGGGTGATCTGGCTCTTCATGCTCGGGGGCACCAGTCACATGGAGAGCTTTGATCCGAAACCTGAATTGAACCGACATGCGGGCAAGACATTTGCTGAATCACCGTATCACGAAGCGATCCTGGAAAGTCCCTTTTACCGCAAGAACGTCCGAGACTTCGCCGGTACCTTGCGAGATTTGATGCCCAAGATCTATCCCATGCAAGTTGGTTACCGCAAGCGAGGCAGGGCTGGAATCGAAATCAGTAACTGGTGGGAACACCTGGGTGAATGTGTCGATGACTTGTCGATCGTACGATCCATGTGGACCACGGACAACGATCATGCAGCCCAACTGCAATTCCACACGGGTCGACATATTTTTGATGGACTGCGACCCTCCATCGGCTCCTGGGTCCACTATGGCCTGGGAAGCTTGAACGACAACCTGCCGCAGTTTATTGCGCTGGGAAGTCCACCGCGTGATTGTTGTGGGGGTGTGGGCGCTCATGGGGCCGACTACCTGGGACCCCAACATGCTGGGGTTCATCTCAAGGTCGATCCCAAGAACCCACTCGCCTTTGGCACACCGGGATCTAAGATCTTTGTTCGTGAACGCAAACAACAGCTGGAACTTTTGAATAAGCTCAACCGGCAAACCGAGGTGCAATATCCTGATGATCCCGCGCTACGGGCACGGATTAAATCTTACGAATTAGCATTTCGAATGCAGATGGCCGTACCCGAGGTCATGCAATTGAGCCAGGAAACAAAGGCCACCGAGTCGCTCTATGGACTGGACAGAGACAAGACCCGTCCCTTTGGCCAGTTGTGCCTGGCAGCCCGGCGGTTAACCGAGCGAGGTGTCCGCTTCGTCCAACTTTACCATGACGGCTGGGACTCTCATTCAAAATTGAAAGCAAACCATTCCTCGTTAATCGAAAAGGTTGACAAGCCAATTGCTGGTTTGTTGAAGGACTTGAAGCAGCGCGGCCTGCTCGATGAGACCCTGGTCGTGTGGGGCACTGAATTTGGCAGAACTCCCGGAGCGGAAAGAAGTGACGGCCGAGATCATCATCCTTACGGGTTCTCAATTTGGATGGCCGGCGGTGGCATCAAGCGGGGTGTGGTCCACGGGGCAACGGACGAGTTAGGATTCCATGCGGTCGAAAATCGGCACTACGTGACCGATCTGCATGCCACCGTCCTTCATCAACTCGGTCTCGATTCCAGAAAACTGGTTGTACCCGGCCACAAACGGCTGGAAATTGACTTTGGTCAGCCCATTCAAGAGATCATGGGTTAGCCAGCAAGCAGGGGTTTTGCCTCTCTCTTTGATCATTCGCTCGCTAGTCTGACAACTTGCGTTTCGAAACTGCCATCCTCGTGCAAGTCAAAAACACGGTAGCCGGGCGGCACGGTATCGATCTCGGCTGTCTCGGTCCGTGGGCGAAACTGCACCGCAACCGAGGGCGTGGTAAGCAGTAGAGCTGATTCACCCTGCTGCTGAAATTCCTGGTGCACGTGACCGCAACAAACCACGCGCACTTGGGACATTCTGCCCACCAGGTCCATGAATCTCTCCCCCTCACGCAAGGCAATACCATCGAGCCAGGGACTGGCAACCGAAAAGGGTGGATGGTGCATAAAGAGAATTGTTGGTTGTTCTTGATTGTCTGCCAATCGCTCCGCCAGCCACTCCCATTGCGCTGCTGACAATTCTCCAGGCACTTCACCCGGCAGATGAGAATCCAGGCCGATCATTCGCCAGCCAGGAAGATCTTCTTCGAAGCAAACTGCTTCTTGCTCAGCAGGTACGATCTCTGAAAAAATTTCGTGCATGAACTCGCGATCGTCATGGTTCCCGGGAATCAACCGGCAACGGGGAACCCAGGAGCCAAGCATTTCTCTCAACATCTGGTACGTTGGCCTTGCCTCGTCATGCGCCAGGTCTCCGGAGATCACCAGGAAATCACAGCCACCCTCATGTTCGGTAACGTGCTGCAAGGCTGCCAGCACGGCCTGGTGAGGCTGCACACCTCGCAGTTCTTCTGCCGGATCAGAGAACAAGTGGCAATCGGAAATTTGCACAACGCGTGTAGACATGTCGACTATCAAGGGGAAGAACAGGTTAGCTGCTGTTTGATCTGTAGAAAGCTATCTTACTGTAAGTTGCTGACAGATTACTTCTTTTCCTCTGTCTTGGTTTCTTCTTCCTTTTCCTTGGAGAGAACGGTGATTTTCAGGGGAACCGCATACGTCGCTTTCATCACAAAGTTAATCGAGACGTGTGCCATTACCGGGAATACTTGTTGCTGGGCTGGCTGTGCCGTATCAGCAACCTTGAGCGTGATGTGCCCTTTACTCTCTTTTCCTGTTAGCAAGATCTTGCTGTTTTTGTCGTCAAGCGTCACACCTTCGGGCAAGGAATTTCCATAAGTGCTGCTGAGGTGTTTAAAGAGGACATCGAGCGAGACATTTTTGTCGAATCCTTCGACGCGTTCAATCTCGACATCGATTTTCACCGACTCGCCCGGCTTGGCCGTAATCTCCTGGGTACTGACTTTCAGGCTGCGGATGTCATTCACAGTTCCGACTGAAAGCGCATGTTCATCGACCGTCCAGTGCCCACGTCCTCCACCAGGCTGGTACGTTTCCTGGTAGACCACGGCTCGGCGATCAAGCTGCCTTACCTGTTCACCCTCCTTGATTTCCGACGTCCCTCGGATGGTGAGGTTCGAGATATCCATCGGCGCATCGGCCGCTGCCTGAAAAATGATGGAGCCATCAACTCCCTTGCCGGCACGTATTTTACCGCAATGGGCCTGGACTCCTTTTGGCAATCCCTCCACGTGCAGCTGAACCTCGCCTTCAAACCCGTTGCGGCGTTCGATCCGCACGAATACGACGCCGCCAGTCCCTGGCGTCAGTTGCGTCTTGTCCGTGTCTGCAAAAATTCGAAAGTCTTCCTTGCTCGGAGAAACCTTCAGCAAGTAGACATGCTCGGGCCCGCCTCGCAGATGTAGATCTCGGACTTCAATAACATACTGCCCGTCAGCGGGAACGGTCCAGTTTTCAACTTGAGAATCGGCATACGTGTGTTTACCAATTTTCATGTCATCGTTAAGAGTTTGCTCTTTCCCTTCCGCATTCATAATTCGAACATGTGAATCAAGCATCGACTGGTGGCGACGAGCCACCACTTCAATCGTATAGCGTTCGCCTTTTTTGGCATCGAAACGATAACAATCGATATCTGTTTCCCTTTCGATTCGTCCGTTGACACCAATCGGTATCGAAATTGGCTGGGCGGTGGCCGTTTCGTTATTCGGATCGTTCGTTTCCGCCAGCAGCGGCAAGTCACAAACGACGACGGGTGCCGGGTTAGATAAGGTTTCTCCCAGCATGAGTTGCACCCACTGCAAACCCATTGGTCCCTCCGCCGCAATGGCCATCTTCGCCTGCTGTGGT
>JAYGDG010000850.1:0-8198 GCA_046583015.1 Pirellulaceae bacterium
TGCCGACCCAGGTTCTCAGCACTTCCGGCACAATAATCGTACCGTCAGCTTGCGGGTTATTCTCCATGATGGCAATTAGCGCCCGGCTGGTTGCAATGGCGGTTCCATTGAGAGTATGGACAAAGCGGGTTCCTTTTTCGCCGCGGGTCTTATAGCGGATGTTCAATCGTCGTGCCTGGTAATCTGTACAATTGGAAGTGCTGGTCACTTCGCCCCATTCCCCTTCGTCCCCGCGACCAGGCATCCAGGCTTCCAGGTCAAATTTCCGGTAGGCGGGACCGCCTAGATCACCGGTTGCCGTGTCGACAACACGATAGGGCAGTTGCAATTGATCGAACAGTTCACATTCCAGCTGACAGAAGCGATCCAGTGTTTGATCACTCGCTTCCGGCGATGTAAAAGCGAACATCTCGACCTTGGTGAACTGGTGGACTCGGTACAAGCCGCGTGAAGCGCGACCCGCGGCACCCGCTTCGGTACGAAAACAATGGCTGACGCCACAGTAGTGAACCGGCAGTTGTTCACTCTCAAGTACCTGGCCGGCAAGCATTCCGCCCAGGGTAATCTCGGCAGTTGCGACCAGATTCAAGTTACTGTTCTCAATGCTATAAATCTGAGTTTCCGGGCCGCGGGGAATGTACCCGGTGCCCTGAAGAATTTCGCTGTAGGCCAGGTCAGGGGTCACCACGGGTGTAAAGCCGGCATCCACCAGGTGGCGGACAGCAAACTGTTGCAGTGCCAGATCAAGCAACACGGCGTCGTTTTTCAAGAAGTAGAAGCCATGGCCAGCAACTCGTGCACCACTTTCAAAATCAATCAAATCAAGCTTTTCAGCCAAGTCGACGTGATCAAGCACGGTAAAGTCGAATTCCCGCGGTGCATGCTCCCCTCGACGCAACTCCAGGTTCGCTTTGTCATCAGCTCCCACCGGTGCTTCCGGATGAGACATGTTTGGGATCATTGCCTGGAGTGATTGGATCTGGGTCTCCAGCGCATCGTGTTGTTCCTGGCAACTGTCTTTCTGCTGACGTAACTGGCGGCCCTCTTCTTTGCGAGCCTCACGTTCCGCGTCATCTTGAGCCTTCCCAATCGACTTGGAAACCTCGTTCGCCTGGCGGTTGAGTTCTTGGACCTGCTGCAGCAAGTCCCGGCGTTTGGTTTCCAACTCAAGAAGTTGAGCCACGTCCTCTGGAACGCCTCGGCGCTGGCAATTCTCGATCACCTGGTCCGCGTTGTCGACGATGTACTTTCGATCCAGCATGTTACTTGTCTTTCAAATCAATCTCACTTAATTCCTGCCACAAATACGCACTCGCTTTAGTTCCCCTGTGGAAATCTGCCAGCGAGAACTTTTCGTTCGGACTATGCATATTGTCGTCGTCCAAACCCCAGCCCAACAACAGAACGTCCGCACCTAAGGATTTGAAAAATGTGGTCACGATGGGAATCGAACCACCTTCACGAATGAAAACCGGGGATTGCCCAAACCCCTGCTCAATCGCTCGGGCAGCAGCCGTCATGTAAGGGCTATCCAACGAAACAACAACTCCCGGTGCCCCCTGCGTGGGCTTCAAATCAAGCTTAATTCCGGGGGGAGTTTGGGCCAGCAGAAACTCCCGCAAGGACTCAGTGATTTTATCCGGATCCTGGTTAGGGACCAGGCGAAAGCTGAATTTTGCCCCACCCTTGGCTGGCAAAATCGTCTTCTCTCCCTCTCCCTGGTAACCTCCCCAGATTCCGTTGATGTCATAGGTTGGGCGCGCCCAGCGACGCTCCAGCGTGGTGTATCCCACTTCTCCACTGAGCCCGTCCACACCGATTTGCTGCATGAAAACCGTCTCGTCAAATGGCAAGGCTGCCAGCTGGTTACGTTCCTTGATCTCCAGCGGATCCACGTCAACGTAGAAGTCCGGAACCTGTATACGCCCCTTACCATCCACCAATGACGCCAGTAAACGGGCCAGCGTGTTTACTGGATTGGTAACGGCACCTCCGAAGGACCCCGAATGAAGATCCTGTTTGGGACCTTGCAATTGCAACTCGTAATAAACGATCCCCTTGAGACCGTAAGTAATCGCCGGTTGTCCGGGCCCAAGCTGACTCGTATCACTGATAACCAGAACATCACAAGCCAAGCGCTCTGGCGACTCGGCGAGATAGCGATAGAGACTCTTGCTCCCCATCTCTTCCTCGCCTTCAATCAGGTACTTAACCTGGACGGGTAAATGCCCTTCCGTTTCCATCCAGGCTTGGGCACTCTTGATATGAGTGAGCATCTGCCCCTTATCGTCAGTCGCACCACGAGCATAAATATTGCCGTCTCGCTTGACCGGTTCAAAAGGTGGACTGATCCACTCCTCCAGAGGATCGGGAGGTTGCACATCATAGTGCCCGTAGACAAGCACTGTTGGTGATCCCTCCACGGCCGGAGATTCTGCATAAACGAGCGGATGTCCCTCCGTTTCGATCACTTCCGTTTGCAACCCCATGTTCTCGAACTGATTCGCCACCCACTCGCTCGCTCTGCCCATTTCCTGGCCAAAGCGACTGTCGGCGCTGATACTGGGGATACGCAAAAAGTCTGATAATTCCTCTTCGAACTTATCGCGGTTTTCCTGCAAGTAAGTGTCCAGCTTCAACATAGTGCTTCATCCAATGAGATAACGGGGTGATCAAGCCGCCACAACCAATGCTCGCTCAAACACCCAGCGGTGGCATGTGCCGAGCTCTGTGCGCCGCTAGCAGCCCCAGCAGTTACGATACCTGTTCCTTACCAGGAAGATTTCTAGTGCATCATTCACTCGATGCTATTGTCATCTCAGCAGCCATCTCGTCAACAGGCCGCCAGCGAGTTTTACGGGAGCGAAAAAATAGGGTAACCTGAAAGCAAGTCGTTTTCAGCCGGGTCCGTATTCCCTATAATGAGCTCCTTCTCCCAAGATTCATTCTTCCTGACAGTAAGGGACTTCAAGACATGGACGAACAGCATGAATCAGCTGACCAAGACAGTTCCGTTGGCACAGTGGTAGTCCCTGACCGCCAACAACAGCAAAACACCAAGCGGCAACCGAAATACCATGTCTTATTATGGGATGACGACCATCATTCCTATGAATATGTCATCCAGATGATGCGAACCCTGTTCGGTCATCAGTTGGAAAGAAGTTACGAGCTTGCTGCGGAGGTCGACAACTCCGGACGCGCTATTTGTCTTACTACCACACTGGAGCATGCCGAGTTAAAACAGGATCAGATCCACGCCTACGGCAAAGACGATTTGATTGCACAATGCCAGGGATCGATGTCTTCAACGATCGAGGCAGACGTTCATTGACGGTTTGTGCAGACTGCCGGCCTCCGCTTTCTTACCGCAACCACACTGGCTATAAGGGCGTTTCTGAACATCATGGCAGTCAAGCTCAAAACGGCCACGCTCGGCTGTAAGGTCAACCAGTACGAAACTCAGTTTGTCCGTGAAGGATTACAGCGCGCCGGGTACGAAGAAGCGCAGCAAGACGAAGAAGCAGACCTCTGTATCGTCAACACCTGTACCGTAACCAACGAAGGAGACGCGAAGAGTCGCCAACTTATTCGACGCCTGGCGAGGGAAAACCCGCACTCTCGCATTGTGGTTATGGGTTGCTATGCCACCCGGGCACCAGAAGAAGTAAGCGTTCTGCCAAATGTCACCGAGGTAGTCACCGACAAACGCGAACTGCCCGATTTGCTGGGACGCTTTGGCGTCATCGATATTCCAAATGGCATCTCTGCGTTTGGTGAGCGTCACCGAGCCTATGTGAAAGTCCAGGATGGGTGCCTGCTGCGATGCAGCTATTGCATCATTCCTTTCGTCAGACCCAAGCTCACGAGCCGTCCCCTGGAGGAAATCCTGGACGAAATCCGACGACTCAGAGACAACAAGTACCAGGAAATTGTTCTTACCGGAATTCATCTTGGGCATTACGGAGTTGACTGGAACTGGAACCGGCCCAAGCAGGAGTGGACACGACTGGCAGATCTGGTCCAAGCCATTGTTCAAATTGAGGGCGATTTCCGTGTTCGGCTGTCGAGTATTGAAGCGACCGAAGTGACCCGCGAACTGATCGAAGTGATGCAACAATATCCAGATCGCATCTGTCCGCATCTGCACGTTTGCTTGCAGAGTGGCTCGGACGCAATCTTACGGAAAATGAAACGTCGCTGGAGCTCCCAGCTGTTTGTTGACCGCTGCCAGCTGGTCCGTGAAGCACTGGATGAACCTGCTTTTACCACCGATGTAATCGTCGGATTTCCCGGCGAAACAACAGCTGACTTCGAAGCGACTTGTCGAATCAGTGAGCAGGTGGGCTTCTCAAAAATACATATCTTCCCCTTCAGTGCTCGACGTGGTACGCCGGCAGCCGAGATGACCGATATCGTCCCCAAGCAAGTCAAGAAAGAACGCCGACTGCAACTGGCGGAAATCGAGCGGCAGCAGCGAGAAGGGTTTTTTCAGCGGCTACTGGGCCGCCCTCTGCAAGTCTTGATCGAATCGGCCGTAGCGGACCAGCCCGGCTGGCTGCAAGGAACCTCGGCCCGTTACGTTCCGGTAAAGCTGCCCGGTCCCACGAATTGGATTGGCCAGTTGATCTCGGCAGAGGCCGTCGGGTTGGAAAACCAGCAGGTTCTAGCCCATCCTGCGGCAAACCTCACCGAGTTCACCTAGTTTAACTCAATCGCTACGACGCTGAATTCCCCTGGCAGACATCTACCGCTTCTGCTACTCTCCGCCTCGCTCGTACGTTGCTGGAGGAGAGGAATCTAGTTCTGATGTCATCACGTCCTGTCTCACTTGTCGTTGGTAGCTGGCTATTTTTTGCCACGATGGCCTCGCTGGTCACTGCGGCACCTCCATTTGCTTCGTTCAATCCGTTTCGCCGTATCGAGGCCAACCCGGCCAACACGTATAAGTTGACGGACAACGAGGGACCGTGGATGGTACTGGCATCCACCTTCTCTGGTCCGGGGGCGAGTGAGCAAGCCATGCAACTGGTCCAGGAATTGCGCAAGCGATTCAAGATCGAAGCGTATCAACATCGTAGGTCCTATGACTTCACCAAGCCGGTCACCGGTTTAGGCCTGGACAAGTACGGAGCCCCTCGGCGAATGCGGCACGCCCGAGCGGTTAAATATGAAGAGATCGCAGTGCTGGTTGGCAACTTTGATTCAATCGATGATCCCGGCCTACAGAAAACACTTGAACGCCTAAAACACCTTTCCCCAGAATGCCTGGACCTAAAGAAGAACAAGTCGAGCACGCAGACCTTTGCGATGTTGCGTGAAGTACAAAAATACGTAAACCAAAATCCTCTCAAGAAACAAAAAGGACCCATGGGCAAGGCCTTTGTTTCTCGCAACCCTCTGCTACCGAAAGAATTCTTTACACGTCCTGGGCTTGATCCCTTTGTCATCGACATGAACAAACGGGCCGACTACAGCCTGTTAACCAACCGCTCACTCTATACGGTACGTGTCGCATCCTTCCGCGGTGACTCTACGTTAAACGTCAGCAACAAAGCGATCAAGAATCATCAAGTCACTAACAAGCTGGTACAAGCCGCTGAAAAAGCGACTCGCCTTGTCTCGGCACTTCGAAGCCAAGGCAGAGAAGCGTACGTCTTTCATGACCGGCACGAGAGTATCGTCACGATTGGCAGTTTTTCATCCGTGGGTACACAACAAGCGGACGGCAAGATTCATCTTGATGCGAGAATCCTGCAAGTCATGCAGACCTACGGCGCGGAACGACGCACGTTGCCTGGTGGTTCGCAATATGGCCTTAAGCCTAAATTCTTAAACGGCGTCCCGTTTGATGTCCAACCGATTCCAGTCATGGTTCCCCGGGCCAGCTAATAATCCCTTGGGTCGAGCCGATAACCGGCTGCCTGCCCTCTCGAGACAGGCACAGGCTAGACGCAATCTAGACATCAGGGCAGACCTGCGGCATGATGTGTCCTATGGGGATCATGGCCGTTGGCCCAGTTGAATGTGAGGCATTGATGTCGACAGAGCGAATCCTGGTGCTCGGAACTCGGAATGTTAAGAAAGGGGTTGAGCTGGCTGAATTACTGGCACCCTGTGGACTGGTCTTGAAAACCCTCGCTGACTTCGACGATGCAGTCGACGTGGTGGAAGATGGTGACTCCTTCGCTGCCAATGCCGCTCTCAAAGCAACGCAACAGGCCCGCCACCTGGGTCACTGGACCTTGGGCGAAGACAGCGGCATTTCCGTAGCTGCCCTCGACGGAGCGCCGGGAATTTACTCGGCACGATTTTCCGGAGAAGATGCAACCGACGAATCCAACAACCAGCACTTGATCGAGACATTGGGCCAGACACCCCAGGAAAAACGTCTGGCTCATTACACCTGTCACATGGCTTTATCCGATCCCAACGGTGACATCCGGGAGACCGTGGAATGTCATTGCCATGGTCGCATCCGATTTGAAGCGGCTGGCACTGCTGGTTTCGGCTATGATCCGTACTTCGAAGTGGTGGAATACCATAAATCCTTTGGCCAACTGGGTGAAAAGGTAAAATCGATCCTTAGCCACCGAGCCCGGGCCATGCGGCAACTGGTCCCGAAACTTCGTCGACTGATTCTCGACGGCCACTGGTCTTAATCCCTCATCGACAACAATCCCATGAAACGATGGACTTGGAAATATGGCGTCTGGATCCTGCTCTATGTGGGCATGATCGCCACCATCGTGCTGCTTCTCCTGCGGGTTCAGCAGCAGGTTCAAAATGACACCTTGGACCCGGAAACTCAACAACACTGGGACCAGTGGGTAGAAACGGCCAGGGAGCAGGCGTCGGGCGATGGTCCCGTGCAGCGTCGCGTACCTCAATCCAAGAATCCTCCGCTGAGCATGCTGATGGACCAGTACTTCCTGATCTGCCTGGTCACGAGTTGCATACTGGCGACGACCTTGTTCCTCACGTTGGTGTTCATGATCCAGGGAAGCTACAATGCCGGGAGGAGCGTCATCGAGCAAGCAAGCGAGAAACTAGAGCATGAGCAGTGATTCTCAAGGTTCATCTGCTGTCGAGACTGCCGCCACCGGTCAGCCTCAGGAACTGGGGCCCTTGCAGGTGCAGCTGGTAAATTGGCCGTTACGCGATCACCCCAAGCGTTCTGTCTGCCTGATTCTAATCATGACGCTGACATCCCTGGTGGCTGGCATGATAGCAGAGAGCTTCAGTATGGGCCTACTGGTCTGGACCGCACTGGCCATCGCGTCCTGGCGATACTGGCTACCGGTCCATTACGAGATTGGGCCCTACGGGATTCGGCAGACCGTTTGGAAGCATGTGCGACGCGTCTCCTGGCAGCAGGTTGGGCGATTGGAATTCCGGCAACATGGCATTCGCTTTTTTCCGGATCATGACCCTGCACAGCTGGCAAACCTGCGCGGCTTGTATGTCTATCATTCAGGAAAGGAAGAAACGCTCAAACAAGTAGTCACCTACTACCTGGATTCAACCCAGCCTGCCGGTTCATCCTCACGACCAACCGTTCACTAGGCGACTTACTGAGCCGTTGGATCTGCCACTTTCAGGCAGGCTGTTTGATGGCTGTCTCCCTCCAGTTGCGGAACCTGCTGTCGACAGATCTCTTCTACCAGCGGGCAACGGTCAGCAAACGGACAACCGGGATATTCCCGATCCGGGGAGGGAACTTCTCCTTCCAGCAGTACGCGCTGTCGTCCACGCTGCACCTGCGGGTCCGGTGTCGGTGCAGCCGACAACAGGGCTTGCGTGTAGGGATGTCGCGGATCCTCGTAAAGCTGCTCTGCGTCAGCCAGTTCAACAATCCGTCCCAGGTACATGACGCCAACGCGATGAGCAATATGCCGAATCACGGCCAGGTCATGAGCAATGAATACATACGCCAGTCCCAGTTGCTGCTGCAAGTCCATCAGCAGGTTGATCACCTGGGCCTGGATGGAAACATCCAGGGCCGAGACCGGCTCATCACAAACGATCAGCTTGGGCTGGACGACTAGGGCCCGGGCAATGCCGATTCGCTGTCGCTGACCACCTGAAAACTCGTGCGGATAACGATTCAGGAATTTTGGGTCGAGCCCCACCAGGTCCAACAACCGCATCACTTCCAGCCTCCGCTGCTGGCGATCAAACAAGCCATGGACTTCCAT
>JAYGDG010000276.1:0-4015 GCA_046583015.1 Pirellulaceae bacterium
AGAATCTCCTCAAGCGATTGCTGTCATCCTTAGTCACTTACCGACGCGACAATCGGTCGCTATCCTGAACCGATTTGATCCGGAATTGCAGAGCAACATCGTTCAGCAGATCGGCAAGTTGCAGCATGTGGATCTGCAAACGCTAGTGCAGATTGCCGAAGTCTTGCAAGATCGCTTGGAGCACTTGCAGAATGAGTCGTCGCTACTGGCCGAAATGTGACGAACTTGTTATGTTGCCAAGCATGGCCAAGACTCCCATGATGCAACAATACGAAGATGCGAAACAAGCTTGCGGCGACGCAATCTTATTGTTCCGCATGGGTGACTTTTATGAGTTATTCTACGAAGATGCCAAGACTGCTGCCGGAACATTAGGGCTGGCCTTAACCAGTCGGGACAAGGGTGAGAATCCGATCCCCATGGCCGGTTTTCCACATCACCAGTTGGACGGTTATCTCGCGAAACTAATTCGCGCTGGATTTCGAGCGGCCGTTTGTGAGCAAGTCGAAGACGCGAGAAAAGCCAAGGGCCTGGTCAAACGCGAGGTCACGCGGGTCGTCTCTCCAGGAACGCTTACAGACGATGCACTGCTCAATCCTCAGGAACATAATTACCTGGCTGCCATTACCCTGGGCCCCCAGCCCAAGGCAACCCAACCGAAGAATGGCTTGAAAGTCATCGATGTCCAGGAGCCACGGGTCGGCGTTGCCTGGGCAGAGCTCTCTACTGGGACATTTTTTGCCGCCGATTTTTCCCGAGATGAAGTCGTGGACCAGTTAGCGCGCATCAATCCTTCGGAGTGCCTGGTCAGCGATGAGGCGCAGGACACGCTCGGTGCAGATCAGCTGCGCGGCATGATGTTGACTCCGCGACCCGCCTGGGCCTTCTCGCGAGACGCAGCCGTCAGTGCCTTATCACACCAGTTTGGCACCAGGACACTCGACGGCATGGGCTTCGGTGAACAGGACGGGCTGGCGATCCAGGCAGCAGGAGCGGTCCTCGAGTACTTGCGCGAAACCCAAAAGACATCGCTAGATCATATCCAGCGGCTGACACCCTATCGCAACACTGAAATCCTGGAGATTGATGAAGCGACCCGTCGCAGCCTGGAGCTCACGCGCACCATTCGCGACGGTCAACGAGAAGGATCGTTATTGTCAACTCTCGATCGCACCGTAACGTCCATGGGTGCCCGTCTATTAAGTGACTGGCTGGCGAATCCACTGACCAATCTTAACTTGATCCAGAAACGTCAGGAAGCAGTTGCCACACTCATCGACAACGATGGCTTACGAGCCACCATCCAAACGCGGCTCAAGACTATTTACGATATGGAGCGCTTACTGGCTCGTGTCTCTACGGGCCGCGCCAGTCCCCGTGACTTGAGCTTTATCGGCACCACCCTGGAGCAACTGCCACCGTTAAAAACGCTGCTTGAGGACCAACCCGGTGGATTACTGCAAGAGCTGGAACAATCGTTGGATGTTTGCGCAGACCTGCAGGCACTACTGGCATCCGCGCTGGTCGAAAACTGCCCACTGCAAATCCGTGACGGGGGGGTGATCCAAGCTGGCTACCACGAGGAATTGGACCAGTTGCGTCAAATGTCTGACGGCGGCAAGCAGTGGATTGCGGCCTACCAGGCCCGGGAAGCTGAGAAAAGTGGCATCCCCAACCTTAAAATCGGCTTCAATAAAGTCTTTGGCTACTACCTTGAACTGACCAACTCGCATAAAGACAAAGCACCTGACTACTTCATTCGCAAGCAGACCTTGAAGAATGCTGAACGTTATATCACTCCCGAACTCAAGGAACATGAAGAAGAAGTGCTGACCGCCACCGAACGCGCCCAAGACCTGGAATACCAGATTTTTGTTGAACTTCGGGAAGCAACTCATCACGAGGCCACCCGTTTACAAAACACAGCCCGCGTACTGGGACAACTCGACGTGCTGGCATCCCTGGCTGATCTGGCAGAACAACGTGGCTACTGCCAGCCCACCATGGTCCCGGAACCCATACTCGATATTCGTGATGGGCGGCACCCGGTGCTCGATATTACGGAACCGGACGGAACCTTCGTACCCAATGACACGCAGGCCGGTACGGAAAAAGAACTGGTTCTGCTAATCACGGGACCGAACATGGCTGGCAAGAGCACTTACATTCGCCAAGTGGCGCTGATTACCTTGATGGCGCAAATCGGCAGTTTCGTTCCTGCTCGCGAAGCGACGATTGGAATTGCCGATCGCATTTTCGCGCGTGTCGGAGCCAGCGATGAATTGTCTCGGGGCCAAAGCACTTTCATGGTTGAAATGACCGAGACGGCCCGTATCCTCAACACCGCAACGCATCATAGCCTGGTCATCCTTGATGAAATCGGGCGCGGTACAAGCACCTACGATGGTGTCTCCCTGGCATGGGCCATTATGGAACACATTCACAACCACATTGGCTGCCGTACGCTGTTCGCCACACATTATCACGAGTTAACCGAACTGGAGGGGACTCTCAGTTCGGTCAAGAACCTGAATGTAGATGTCAAGGAATGGCACGACAACGTCGTGTTTCTCCACAAAATTGTCTCTGGTGCAGCCAACAAGAGCTACGGCATTCACGTGGCCCGACTGGCAGGAGTGCCACAGGAAGTCAACCAGCGGGCTCAGCAGATTCTGGCTCAATTGGAATCCGAACCCCGCTCCTTGTCTGACTCCCAGCAGATCCAACTGGCCAGCAAAGCAACCCAGAACCAGCAACTGACCCTCTTCAATCCAGTCGAACATCCGCTGCTCGACACCATTCGGGACACCGAGATCAACGAATTGACGCCACTGCAAGCCTTGCAACTGCTGCAATCGTGGAAAGATCAGCTTAACGATCGTTCTAGCAAGCCCGAATAATCGATCCGCACCAGGGGACCCTGGTGGCACTACTTTGCATTAAGTTCCTTGATGTAAATATTACGGAACTGAACGAGGCTGGAAGCCGGACTGTACTTGCCATCTCGCAAGCCACCATGATGTTGCAAGGAAAACCGTCCCCGTGAGGGAACGCCCGGAAGCTGGGCATTTTCAAGGACTGTCTGTCCATTATTGATAACAGTCAAACGATCTCCAACCATCACGATAATAAAGGTGTTCCATTCACCAACCGGCTTGTCAGCATTAACTCGCGGCGTTACGCCCGCTCGAACCGCTGGAGGCATCTTCTTATCCATACGATAACCGTAAACCTCTCCAGACCCGATGGGCCAGCACCAGATGTTAATCTGACTTTTGCCAACGCCTCGCAAGTAAATCCCGGAATCTGCATTGGGAAGAGGTATGGTAATATCTTTGCCGGCAGCATCCTGAAGGTGAGTCCCATTGGACAGCACGATGGGAACATTGTAATGCCCCGTGGTTCTCTTGAGGCGCCAGTCAATCATCAGAACGAAGTCACCATATTCCTTTTCCGTCCAGAGGTTTTTGTTCCCCTTGGCCTCACTCGCAGCATCGTAATCAATCACGCCATCGATGACCTGCCAGTGGCCATTGTCACCTTCCGGGACAACCCAGCCAGCCAAGCTCTTGCCATCAAATAGCGTATCAAATCCCGCTGGCGCCTGACTGAAACAAACCGACGTTGAGAAACTCAACCAAACAAGACAAACCAATCCAGCCAAGACATTTTTCGACTTCAACAGCGTAATTTGGCGCATCGTAATATCTCCGTGTGAAACGAGTCCTGCGAATATTCACGAGGGAAGAGAGCCGTGGAGTCTGCCGTCCTCCCCATAGACTACTCATTCTAACCGGATTGCTCTTGCCTCGAACAGTCGTTTCAAGGCAAGATTTCCTCAGCTACGAGAGGGTTTGCAATGGCGCAAGTGCCTGTGGCCATGCAGATTGTCAGTCATGATCAAACGTGCTGTTCTAAGAATCCTGGTTGCCATGTTCGCCGCACTTTGCGGTATTAGTAGTGTTGTAGCCATCGAGTTGTTTGGGTTCCAAGAGCTTCTCAAGTCTCCCTTTCC
>JAYGDG010000857.1:0-2998 GCA_046583015.1 Pirellulaceae bacterium
TGTTGACTTAGACTAGCAGTCAATGTTTTGTTCCTCAGGACTTGGTGCAAAGAGACTTCGCCTCATCGGCTGGTCAAATTACGAACCTTTTAAGATCTTCGTTAGTACCAATTTCTTAGGGTCCAGCACGACATGCCGGACACGTTGCCGTTTCCACGTATAGGTAATGTGCACCAGTCCGTCGCTGGACTGAATGACCGCTGGGTAGGAATACTCACCGGATTTTTTTTCCAGCACCACCGCTGACTTCCATTGCTGACCGTCGGTTGAGACGGCCACGTTCAAGGGGCTTCGGCCGCGGGGAGTATGATTGTAGACCAGTAGATGACGCCCATCTCCAAGCGAGACGGCATCAATACCAGAATTCGGATTGGGCAACGTGGTAGGCTGCAAGGGGCCCCATGTTTTCCCCTGGTCACGAGACGTTGCCTGCTGAATCAAGCCGGTACCACGACTGCGACAGAGAATCTGTAATCGACCATCGCGATGCTGCAAGATGGTGGGCTGAATAGCGTGCTGTGTTTTACCATCATTGAGAGTGCCAGTGCGTTGCCAGCTCTTTCCCTGGTCTGATGTCCATTCCATGTGAACTCGCCATCCCTGGTCTTCGCTGCTGGAACCACAAAGCAAGCGGCCATCCTTCAATAAGACCGGCTTATTCTTAATGGGTCCGGCAATTCCAGCTGGCAACCGATGTGGTTTACTCCAGGTCTTACCGTCATCCTGTGACTCGATCAGCATCCCCCACCAACTGCTGGGACTGGGGCCAACCTTGTAGAACAGCAGCAGCTTCCCACCTGGAACCTGGTACAGCACGGGATTCCAACAAGGGTAACGCAAGTCTTTATTTTGAACTCCGGTGGCAACTTCCCGGGGAGACGACCAAACACCACCAGGAAGTTGTCGAGAGACCCAGACACCCACATCGGGATTTTTTTCCCGGGTACCGCCAAACCAGGCAACCACCAGGCCTTTGCCGGTCTCGGCAAGCGTCGAAGCATGGCACTGTGGAAACGAAGCTTTCTCGAAGACAAACTCTGCCTTAACCAGGCCCACCAGCTGGTTCAGATTATCGACTGCCTGGCCTGGCAGACATGTGGACACGATGAGTAAGAATATCCACCAACCGATTCGACTCGGGATTCCTGGCAACTTTTTCATGCTATTCACAGTCCTTATTATCATTAAATACAATCGCTCAGTGCCTCACAATTCATCCTTATCTATTGGAACAAAGGTCTCTTAAGGAGTCTAGCGAGGGAGCCTGGCAGGGCAAGAATCACTGTCGGCTGATGGCGGCTGCCTTGTGAAGGACCCGTACACCGCTAAAATGAAGGTTCGTTTAGCTCCCTACACGGATCGGTTCGGGAGAGTCCTGTTTCCTGGGCTGCTTGAGTGATTAAGGTGTTTCAAGCAGCATCGTCCGTTGGGGAAAATCCACTACTATGCTGTTCATGAACTGGATAAGCGGGCGGGTATTTAATTTCGTTCACCGCAATCATCTTGTCTACAATACCTGCTGGGAAGACCCTCGTTTGGATCGAGTCGCCCTCGAACTGGGTCCTGAAGACGACGTACTGGTCATCACCTCGGCCGGCTGCAACGCGCTCGATTACTCGCTGGCAGGCCCGCGACATGTCTATGCAGTCGACATGAATCCCAGGCAGAATGCCTTGCTGGAACTCAAGCTGGCCGGGATTCGTAACCTGCCCTTTGAAACCTTCTTTCAAATGTTCGGCCAAGGACATCTGGATGATGTCAGAACGATCTACAAGAATCAATTACGGGCTCACCTGACCAGCTGGTCCCAGAACTACTGGGACCGTTGGATCAAGTTCTTCGATCACCCGAGAAAGTCGTTTTATTATCGCGGCACCTCTGGCACTTTCGCACGCGTGCTGCGTGTTTACACCGATCGCATCCTCAAAATCCGCTCGCACATTGATGACATCCTCAAATGCGAATCGCTGGAAGAGCAACGGGACATTTATCAGCGCCACGTACGCGACCGCGTCTGGAGTCGCTTGTTTCGTTTTGCCCTGAAACGGGACACCACGCTGTCCATGGTGGGCGTTCCTAAAGCCCAGCGTGATCAGGTCGACAAGCAGTACAACGGCGGCATTGCTCATTTCGCGCAAGATTGCATGGATTCCGTCTTCTGTGAAATCCCGGTGTCAGACAATTATTTTTGGCGAGTCTACATGACGGGATCTTATACTCCCGAGTGCTGTCCCGAGTACTTGAAGGAAGCCAATTTCCAGAAGCTTAAGGACGGTCTTGTTGACAACATCAGCGTCCATACCAATAGTGTTCAGGGTTTCCTGGAAAACCACCCAGGCACCATCTCTCGATTTGTTCTGCTGGACCACATGGACTGGTTGTCAGACCGTTTTTTCCCCTTACTGGAAGCGGAATGGCAAGCCATCGTGGACCGGGCTGCACCAAACAGTCGCGTGATATGGCGCAGCGGTGGGCTGAACACAGATTTCTTAAATCAAGTCCACGTACAGAAAGACAACCAATTCCTCAAACTGCCGGAGTTGCTCGAATACCATCAGCAACTGGCTGAAGAACTGCATGCCAAGGACCGTGTCCATACTTACGGTGGCTTCTTTATTGCGGACCTGGCGGCTTGAACATCGCCTGCAGAGGGATCCATGAGCAGCCTTTATGAGCATCTCATTTGATATCGCTGCTTTCTAATAAACTGCCAGGAGTGCGTCGACGTGAAGTTGTTTGCAGACTTGAAGATTCTCTACCACATGGCACTAAAACCGGTACGGGGCAAGGATCATGCTGCGCGATTGGAAAGCTTCTATTCCGGACAGGCGGACAATTACGACGATTTCCGTAACCGGCTACTGCACGGAAGAGAGCAATTGTGGCAAGCCCTGGAAACTCCTCAAGACGGAACATGGATCGATCTTGGTGGAGGAACCGGATCGAATCTCGAGTACTTTGGCGATCGTCTCAGTACGCTAAAAAAGATCTACCTGGT
>JAYGDG010000300.1:0-1733 GCA_046583015.1 Pirellulaceae bacterium
ACCTGCCGGACAAGGCCCTCCATGCCCCGAATGCACTGTTGGCTGCTGTGGCCTGCATCCTGATCGTCGTTGACGGCAAACTCAATAAAAAACAGGTCCACCGGCCCCTTGGCCAGGACATCGGTGGCCAGTCGAAAGGCGCCGGTGGTAGAGCAGGTCGAAGAAATACCAGCCGCGGTAAATGTGAATTTTGTTTCCGGAAATCGTTCTTGCAACAACTTCGAAACCATCGGACGATAGCCATTCATCTGGGTAATGGAACCACCGATGAAAGCCACATGGCCAGTTTTCTTTTCTTTAAACTGGCTGCGGCAGTTATTGAGAGAGCCGCGGAGGAAAATGTTCTTTGTGAAAACATCGGGAATGTCTGGAGCTGCCTGGCCAGTACCAGTGCCAGCCAGCAGGACGGTAACGAGCAGCAACCGGATCAATCTCATGCCAGGATTTCCTTGACCACGCGGGCCGGTCGCCCTGCTGTAAGTAGTTGTTCCTGGCCATTGTGATAGAAGATTAACTTGTCGTACTGCAATCCAAACTGGTGTAACAGCGTGGCCTGGAAATCATTGGGCGTCACCTTGTTGACTGCCGCACGGTGGCCTACTTCATCGGTTTCACCGTAGACCATGCCAGCTTTGATGCCACCACCGGCCAGCCAGGTACTGAAACCCTGGCCGTTGTGATCGCGACCGCTATTGGCCGCCTCGCCCTCGGTAACGGGCAGTCGGCCTATTTCACCGCCCCAGTGGACAATCGTGGTATCAAGCAGGCCACGCCGTTTCAGGTCCGTGACCAATCCGGCCGCTGGCTTATCAGTCCGTTTGCAGGCGGCTGGCAGGGCACTCTTGATGTTCTGATGATTGTCCCAGGGTTGGCCATTGAGAAACAGCTGGATAAAGCGAACGCCCCGTTCGACCAGGCGACGGGCGATCAGGCAACGGGTTCCGTATTCGCGGGTGGCATCGTCGTCCAGGCCATAAAGCCGATGAGTTTCGGCCGTTTCCTGGGAGATGTCGAGGGCTTCCTTGGCCGAGGTCTGCATGCGGGCCGCTAACTCGTAGCTGGCAATGCGTGCTTCCAAATCGGTTTCACCAGGGTGTTTTGCCAGGTGCTTGCGATTGATGGCATTTAAGAAGCTCAGGTTATGTTGCTGAACAGCACCACGCAGATGGGCCGGTGCATCAAGATTCAGAATGCGCGGATCCTTAGGACGCATGACCGTTCCCTGGAACAGGGTTGGCATCCAGCCGTTGGACCAGTTGTGCACACTGTCGACAGGATGACCGCCCGGGTCGGTCATTACCATGTAGGACGGCAGGTTGTTGGTCTCCGAACCGAGGCCATAGAGCAGCCACGATCCGAGCGTAGGGCGGCCTGTTACCGAGGGGATGCCTGAGTGCATATAACGAATGGAAACTTCGTGGCCATTGTAGCCGGTATGCATCGATCGGATCAGGCAGATGTCATCGACGATGCCGGCGATGTTAGGCAGTAGTTCGGAGATTTCTGTGCCACATTCACCATGTTTTTTGAATTTCCAGCGGCTGCCCAGCAGGCGTTTGCTGGCCCGCTTGATAAAACTGTACTGGATGTCCCCCTGGTAGGTTTTGCCGTTCATCCTCTGCAATTCAGGCTTGGGATCGGTGAGATCCATGTGAGCGGGCCCACCATGCATGAACAGCGAGATCATCGCCTTGGCCTGCGGTTGGAAATGGGGTTTCTTGAGATCCAGGTTA
>JAYGDG010000313.1:0-4752 GCA_046583015.1 Pirellulaceae bacterium
GCAAGAGCAGCTGCCGGCTCTACTGCTACTTTTTTTATTTTTTCACGTTACGCTGGAACGTCTCGTCCCAACTCCTCGCCTTCGTTCAGCGATAAACCGGCAGCCAGGAAAAAGAACAGCGCTGCGGCGGCCACCACCGTAAGTTCCGCCAGCAGTTGCCCCACATCAACAGAAAAACAACGCCCCCCGTTGCCTTCCGTAAACTGAATAAATACGAACCCATGCTTGGTGTGAGCATATTCATTGCCCCCTCTGGGCGACCAGGGAGGAAACATCGCCTGGAACCCCATAATGGTCGCTGCCATCATCATCACGATACGCTGATAGATTCTGATTCTCATCTCTCGGTTTCCTGTCCATGAATTCAGTTTGCACTCTGAGGAACTTCCCCTGCCAAATCGGCCTGGTCGACAAACAACCAGACCGATTTGGCAGGGCCTTCGCAACACTCTATCAGGAACTTGCATTGAGCGGCAACTTAGTGAAATCATCGCTTTGCAAATCTCCAATCGTGATCCCCATCAGCAAGAGCCGATCGTTGACCAGGTGGTTGGTCGGCAGTCGTATCTCGACTCCCTTGGACGTCTGCCTGGCCAGGCTCAACAACTCCATGAAATCGACAACATGGATGTCGGGGTGGCTCAGGTCAATATTATCCACACCAGGGGTGAAGTCCCGAATTTGATTGAATTCAGGCGACCCGGAGGGACGGATGATAAAGCTATCTTTGCCGGCACCACCGACCAGGTAATCGTTGCCCCAACGCGAATGCAATTCGTCATCGCCACTGCCGCCATTGAGGAAATCGTTCCCCTGTTCCCCTTTAAGCAAATCATTGCCCAAACCTCCATCGAGGAAATCGTCACCACTGTCTCCATAGAGACGGTCCTGACCGACGCCACCATGAATCCTGTCGTTGCCCGGTCCAGCATGGATCACATCGTCTCCACCAGCGGCCAGGACAATGTCATCGCCACTGCCAGCATGGATCACGTCATTTCCGTTGTGAGTGACAATCCGCTCATGCCCGGCGGTTCCGCGAATTTTCAGAGCCCGTGCCAGCGAACTTGGATCGTGGGCACCGGCCGGTTGGCCATAATGAAGCCCAAATACTAATGTCAAGCCGCATAAGATTACCAAACGAAAACGGTTCGCGTGATTATTCCCTTGAGAGTGAAACTGATTCATGATGATCTTTCCTTTTCCAATGAGTTGCGATTGCAGAAGAGCAGCCTGCCACGGCGCTGTACAAGACTCTCAACGCATTAGGCAGCAGTACCTCACGGGAAAAGTTACTCAATCACGCATTTTTCCCGACTATCGAGAATTAAAGCGATTTCGTGAGAGTAAAACGTGTCAAGCAATCCATGTTCGGCCTCTTTTGGGCCTAGGAGCTCAGGTAGGACGAATCGCTGACAAAGCGTTGGGCAGTTTGCTGGCTGATCTCGCCGGCGTCCATCAGCCGCTTGATCGATTCGTCCAGCGAAATCATGCCGTCTTCACGGCCGCTGAGAATGTAGCGTTCAATCGAGAGCAGCTTGTTTTGACGAATCCCGACGGCAATCGGATCCGTATTAAACATAATCTCCAGGGCCAAGCGTCGCTTGGCACCCTCGTCAATACTGGGCAACAGGTGCTGGCTGATGATTGACCGTAAGCTGACCGACAACTGGGAACGAATCTCACCCTGCACGCTTTGCGGAAACAAGTCGGCGTAACGTGAAATGGCCCCTTTGACATCCCGCGTGTGCAGGGTGGAAAAGACCAGGTGGCCGGTTTCGGCTGCACTGAGCGCCATTTGGGCCGTCTCACGATCACGAATCTCCCCCACCAGGATCACGTCCGGATCCTGTCGTAAACCGTATTTGAGCCCATCGGCAAATGTCAAAACGTCCTGGCCCAGTTCTCGCTGCGTAATCACCGAACCGGCTACCTTGGGATACAAGTATTCAATCGGTTCTTCCACGGTGATAATGCGGCGGCCACCCTGCTGGTTGATCAAGTTGATAAGCATGGCCAGCGTGGTCGTCTTGCCCGCCCCGGTGACACCGGTCAGCAGTACCAGGCCATTGCGAAAAGCGGCTAGTTGTTCAGCAATCTGACGGGGAAAACCGGCCCACTCAAAATCCGGAATCTCGGTGGGAATCAGCCTGAAACAGGCCCCCATTTGCCCGCCATTGAGAAAGTAGTTGGCGCGAAAGCGTGTCGGCTTGTCGTGAATCTCCAGTTCCAGGCCAAAATCGGCGTTTTTCTCTGCCATGAAACGCTCTGCGACAATTTTCGGGCAGAGCGCCAGCAGTATTTCCCGCAAGGCATTCGCCTCGAGTAACGGCTCGTCCAGTTCCTGGATCTTGCCGTGTATTCGCAGCGCAGGCGCGTAACCGGTGATCAAGTGCAGATCAGACGCGTCCCGATCAACCGCACGGGTCAACCAGTCGCGAACCTTGTCGGGACAATCGGCGTTCAATTGACTGTTCAAATCTCGCTGTCCTTCTGCTCGTAACGGTCTCTACCCGCAATCTCTCAAATCCATCGTACTCAACCCGACGGTTCCCGGTAACCATCCCGAAACAGCTATTTCACTTCTCCGAAACAAAACAGACGTGACTCGGTCCGCAGGTACAGTCGCCCATTGCTAATGGCAGGTGAAGGGTAGATCGGTTCCTCGAACTGGGCAAACGACAAGACCTTTAAGTCGGGATCTGCTGAAATCACGGTCAGTTCTCCCCGATCATTCGCACAGTAGATCTTGTCATCTCCCAACACGGCTGAACCAAAATACTTTCCTCGAGCTGGCCCACGCACTGTTTTTAGCTGACGACCCGTCTCTGCATCCAGGCAAGCCAGCAACCCGCCGTCATTCACCAGGTACAGGCGCCCCTGGTAATAAACCGGTGACGAGGTACGGGGTATCGATTTTTTTTCGTGCCAGAGCAGATTCGTTTCCGTCCGATCAAGCCCCTTGCCGCCAGGTTTGATCGCGATCATCCCGTTGGTGCAGGTCCCCATCAGCTGCTGGATGCTGGTATATTCGGCCGCCGACAAGAGACCATCCTGCTCCGAATCCATCGACTGGAACAGGGATTGAAACAGACCGGTCGGCAGTTCATCAGCCTTGAGCTGCCCATCCTTGTTCTTGTCTCGCGCGGAAACCAGCTCGGCAAACTCCGGCTGGAATTCCCGCTTGGGTCCCGGATTCGCACTGGACACAAACAGGGTATCGTTGGCTCCAATGACGGCCGTCGGGTTTGTCACGCCGGATGTTCCCTGCACAAAGAAACTCGGCTTACCTGTCTGCAGGTTATAGGCGGTCAGCAGGCCCGAACCGGCCACCACGACAAACTGCTGGTCCCCTTGTTTCCAAACCACGGGCGTGTTGTAACTGCGGTTAAACAACATGCGATCAGCGTGCCAGACGGTTTTGCCGGTCTGCAGGTCAAAAGCGGCCAGGAAGGAACCGGTCTCGTGATCTTCTACCAGGATCACTTTCCCGTCGGCAATGATCGGCGATGACGTCGCACCACGCCGGTCTTCAAAGGGTCCCAACTTGCGATGCCAGATTAACGTGCCGGCCGTGTCGTAACAGAGCAGGCCGCTGGAACCAAAAAAGACCACGATCCGCTGGCCATCGGTGGCCGCCGAGGGAGTGGCCAGGCGACCCTGCGGTTTACGATCGGTCTTTTCGAGTTGATGAATGGGTGCCAGGTGCTCCCAAACAGTCTGTCCATCGACCGTATTGATCGCCATCGTCACCAGTTGCTTGTTTTCACGCTCGGCAGTCAGGTACATCCGCTGGCCGAATATCACTGGTGAAGAAACACCCGGTGGAATCGTCCTGCTCCAAAGCACATTTTTGTCTGGAGCAATTGCGGCCGGTAGCGAATGTTTTTCCAGCGAAACACCCGACGCATTGGGGCCGCGAAACTGCGGCCAGGGGTCAGCAGAAGCCATGGCTGAAAAGACCAGCCCGGCAAGGATGAAAGAAAAAACAAAGCGACTGTTCACAAGAAACTCGATCTATCAAAGTGGACTTGCGGCTCGCAAGCACGCAAGTATTCGGTGGGGATGCGATGCACAGCCACCCTCGGGCTAACAGGTATTAAAATACCACAGATTTGCGAATAGTTCCCCATGCCAGCAGCTTTTCCCTGGCAAACCGCTCGATCGTAAAACTTCTCTGTTCTATAATCATCTGCTATGAAAATCACACTGCTGCTACTTTCGCTGATGATGGGCCTGCAAAGCCCCCAGACCTACGGTTGGAAAGACCTGCTGCCGGCAATCCGGATGGTCGAGACGGGTGGATCGCCCAATGGGGGATTGGGAGCCATCGGCGACAGCGGTAATGCCCTTGGCCCTTACCAGATCTGGAAGATCTACCACAAGGACGCAGCCACCCGTGACAAGACACTCGACAATTATCGTCGCTGCCTCAACAGCAAGCCGTACAGTGAACGAGTAATCAAGGCCTACATGAAACGTTACGCCGCGGCGGCCGCCCAGCGACTGGACCAGGGAAAGGCAACTCGTTCCGACCTGGAAACCGTGGCTCGCATTCATAATGGCGGTCCGCGGGGAGCAAAAAAGGATGCCACGAAAAAATACTGGGCCAAGGTCGCTTCTCACCTCAAGCGTAAATGACGGTCGCCCGGTCAGCACTTTCCAAGGACAGCCCCCTCATGCCGAAGTCCCGCTATTTCCTGGCCGCACTGGCGCTGGCTGCCGGCCTGCTGCTGCCGCAAGCTTCTCATG
>JAYGDG010000314.1:0-8829 GCA_046583015.1 Pirellulaceae bacterium
ATCCCCCGTCTTGCCGGAACAACCGCTTATTGGAGCAAATCAAATTCCGCCTGCGACACTCCGTATTCCTGCCGCGGCCAGATCGGCAACCTCTCAGCCGGCTACCAGTCACGGTATACGCCCTCAGTGGCGACCTTATCGCTAACTCCTGATCTCCCGAAAATGGAATCTGCCAGATCACATGGAACCGATTCCTGTCGACCAGAATGATCACCAGCTGATCGAACGCACCCGTCCCGCTGACTGGTCCAATCCTGCCAGCGGTCAAGCTTATGACCTGGTCACTATCGGTGGTGGTCCCGCGGGTTTGGTAGCGGCGGTTATCGCCGCTGGACTCGGTGCAAGAACAGCACTCGTCGAGCGGTATCGACTCGGCGGCGATTGCCTGCACACTGGTTGTGTTCCCAGCAAGGCCCTACTCGCCTCCGCAAAAGCAATCCATCTGAGACAGCAGGGATCTGAACCTGGGATCACTCCAGGAGCCTTCACTGAATCCGATTTCTCGCAAATCATGCAACGTATGCGGGAATTGCGATTACGCCTGAGTGATCACGACTCCGCGCAACGGTTGCAACAGTTAGGTATCGACGTATTCTTCGGGCCGGCACGTTTTGAAAATCGCCAGACGATCAGCGTGCAGGAGAGTCAAATCACCTTTCGACGGTGCATTTTGGCCACTGGCAGTCGACCGGCGGTCCCCAGCATCCCCGGACTGGATCAAACAAGCTACTTAACCAACGAAACCCTCTTCTCGCTGACTGAACTGCCCGCCAGGTTGAGCATCATTGGAGCAGGTCCCGTCGGTGTTGAAATGGCGCAAGCGTTCCGCCGCTTTGGCAGTGAAGTAACCTTGATCGACCAGGCACCGCAACTGTTACCACGTGAAGATAGCGAGGCCAGCCAGCTGTTACTGGAACAATTCCAGTGTGAAGGGATCCAGTTGCACCTGGACAGCCAGGTGCTAAAAGTAGAGCAGCAAGGTCAGGGCCATCTGTTGCATCTGCAGTCATCCGCTCAAACGGAAACCGTTGCTGGGGACCAGTTACTGGTTGCTACAGGGCGGCAGGCAAATGTAGAAGACCTGAACCTGGAAGCTGCCGGAATCCAACACACGTCAGGTGGTGTTGATGTCGACCCGCGCCTGCGAACTGGCAATCGTCGTGTCTTTGCTGCTGGCGATGTCACTGGAAAACAGCAATTCACCCACGCGGCCGATGCCATGGCCCGGCTCTGTATTCGCAACGCCTTCTTTTTCGGCAGACAGCGCTGGCAACAACGGTCCGTTCCCCACACCACCTACACCGATCCTGAAATCGCCCAGATTGGCCTCACGACGGCAGAAGCTGATCGTCAGGGAATCCCTCTCGATACGTATCGGGAACCACTGTCACAAATCGACCGTTGCGTTCTGGAGGGTCAGGAGCAGGGCCTGGTGATAGTCCACTGCAAGCCAGGACGTGGCCAGGTAGTCGGAGCGACAGTCGTGGGCCCCCAAGCCGGTGACTTGATCAATACGTTCTCCCTGCTGATGTCCCGAAATCTCTCTCTCGGCGCACTCAGTAACGCCATCCATTGTTACCCAACTCAATCCCAGGTGTTACAACGAATCGGGGACCAGTTCCAGCGCACTCGACTAACGTCGTTGACCGCTCGGTGGCTGAAACGAATCATCCGCTGTCGACGTTAAAGCAAGCGCGCCTGTTCTACAGGCTACGCAGGAAATGCAGCAGGTCTGGCAATTCTTTCTTGCCCAGTGGTTCTTGCACCTGGTGCCCGTGAGTCGAAAAGACCTCCGGCAATTGCTTCGCGCGACTGTCGTGGAAGAATGAACTACGGTAGCCAATGCCACGCAGGGTGGGCGGGTTAAAACGGCGGTGATCCAATTCGTCCTTGAGCCCCACGTCGTAGATTTTGGGCGTCGTATAGAGTGGTGGGGCATGACATTTCGCACATTGACGTTTCTCAAAGACCAGTCGGCCCCGCTCCACTGCGGCAGCATCGTATTTGCCGCGCACCTTGTCGATGGGTGGCGGCGTCTTGAGCGTCTTGAGAAAACTAACAATGTGCTGTACCTGCTCTTCGTTCGCCGGATCATCGGATTGCATCGTCTGCTCAATAGAATTGCGCACCTGCGACGACAAGTCCTGGGCACTTGCATTCCAGGCAAAGGGGCCCGTATCTGAACGGCCCAGCAGGGAGAAAACCCGTTTGGGTGCGCCAAAAGAAGCGTCACTGAAATTATCATTCAACAAGCCATTGGAATGACCATCCGTATGACAGCTGTGACAACTCATCCAACTGTCATGCGAAAGCCTCGCATCAAAAAACAGCAGTTCACCGCGGTCTCTTGGAGTCAATTTCGGCTTCGGGCCGAGTGAGATTCGTACCAGTTCATTGGGATCCTCGATGTCTACCACCGAAATGGAATCGTCGAACATGTTCGCCACATAAGCTCGCTTACCATCCGGGTGGATCACCGCAGCTACCGGGCGACGCCCGACGTTAACGCGTTGCAAACTAAAATCGTTTTCCCGGCCAAAAGCAACTTCACGTACGCCGCCCAAGGTCACGACGACTACTCCTTGACGAGAGACGGCCAGTCCAGACGGATCGGCCGTAGCGCTTCCTGCTTCACCCAGGGGATGCATATGGGCTCCCGCATAAAGATCTGATCCGCCCTTGAGTAAAGATTCTATCTTCAACCAGCGTAAATCGTTCGACATCAACAGTCCCCAATGGACATCGTTGCGAACGGTATGCGCCAATTCGTTAAGCATTTGATGAGCAATCAACAACATTTTTCCATTTGCGCTGAGTCCCAATCCGCGAACGTTATGTCCAGGAAATTGACGTACACCCAACAATCGCAAGCGTTCAGTAGCCGGCTTGGTAGTATCGATGAGTGCCAGGTTGCCTCCAAACGAATCGGCTACCACGAGCCGCAATTCGCCTGGTAGCAGCAGCAACTCGCGGGGAGAAAACGGCAGATCGATCGCCTGCACAACCGTTGCCTGCCAGGCCCCAGAGATCTTTTCCAGTCGCAAGCGAGTCACTCGTTTTGACCACAACGAGGTCACGTAACAAAACCGTCCCTGCTGATCAACAACCACCCGCACGGGATAAGGACTCACCAGGACACGTTGCTGAATCTGCACCCGGTCATTCTTGACCTGCAGTAGCAGGAGTTGATGATTGGATTCATCGGTAGCCAGCATCCAACTGTCATCACCCAGTGGCTGGAGATCGGAAAGCACCCCGCCACAAGATTGCTCAGCGATCGTCTTTTGCTGAGCTAAATCAATCAACGAGAGACTTTGGCCACGGCCGTTTGCCACGAGCAGGCGGAGGTTATTCTGCGTGAATGCTAAGGCCACAGGGCGCCGTAAACGGGGTGCTAACTCAACTGCCGTCGCAACACGGATTGCACTGACCGCCAACAGGCAAATCAGTAACATCCTCATCAACCGGGATGGTGTCCTTGCCAGTGACAAAACAGGTTGACTTCTCATTTTGCGCCACACCATGAAGAACTTTCTTAACGAGTTAACGAGAGCTCCTGCCACCTGGTATCAGTTTCGCAGAATCCACACCCCCGAACAAGCCAAATCAGGCGGCCGCAACCTTTGCCAAGAGCGACTTCGTCAGCTCAGAATCTGCTGCACTACGCTTCCGGAAACGTCGGTCAACCGGAACTGTCGCCCCTGATACTTATAAGTCAGTTGTTCATGGTCAATCCCGAGCAGATGCAACAAAGTCGCCTGAAAATCATGAACGTGCACTGGATCTTCTATCGGGAAGTAACCCAGGTCATCGGTTTTTCCTATGGTCACTCCCCCTTTGACCCCTCCACCTGCCATCCAGATGCAATAGGCATCCTTGTGATGATCACGTCCACCCGTGACCCGATCGTTCTGCAACATCGGAGTGCGCCCGAATTCACTGGCCCAGACAACCAGGGTTTCATCCAGCAAACCACGTTGCTTGAGGTCTCGAAGAAGTGCCGCCGCCGGACGATCTACCTGTTTGCACTTACTGGGCAAGGCCTTGTTCAGATTACCATGATGATCCCAACCCTGGTCAAACAACTGGACAAAGCGCACGCCCCGTTCCACCAGACGCCTGGCCAGCAGGCAATTGTTGGCAAAACTGGTCTTCCCGGGACTCGTCCCGTACATCTCATGGATGTGTTTTGGCTCGCTAGAAATATCCATCAACTCCGGAACCGATGACTGCATTCGATAAGCCATTTCATACTGGCTGATCCGCGTGGAAATCTCCGGATCCCCTACGTCGGCCAGTTGTTTTTGATTGAGGCGATTGACCGTATCGATGATCCGTTTTCGATCCGTCGCAGTGATACCACTGGGATTTGACAGGAACAAGACAGGATCACCCTTGGTTCGAAATTCAATTCCCTGGTGAACTGTTGGTAAGAATCCACTACCCCACATGCTGTTGCCGGCACCTCCCACGGAACCGGTAATGAGCACGACGAATCCCGGCAGCGACTGGGTTTCGGTCCCTAGCCCATAACTAACCCAGGAACCGATCGACGGTCGACCAAAACGGCCGAAGCCAGTTAGCAGGAACAACTGCGAGGGAGCGTGATTAAAGTGATCTGTTTGCATCGACTTGATGATGGCAATGTCATCCGCCATGCTCGACAAATGAGGCAACAGCTCGGAAAACACTTGCCCCGATTCCCCGTACCTGGAAAAACGAAACTCGGATCCACGCAGTCGCGGATGCCCTCGCAAGAAAGCAAACCGTTTCCCCTCGATGAGCTCCTTGGGACAAAGTTCACCATTGTTCGCACGCAGTACGGGTTTGTCGTCAAACAAGTCCAGTTGCGAAGGCGCGCCAATCATGTGCAAAAAAATTACGTTCTTGGCTCGTGATGGAAAGCGTGGCATTTTACCCGGCAAGTGACTGGCGACCGTCCCTCTGCCCAGCGGTGGATCAGCCCAACAAGCGTCTTGTTCTAGCAGCGAAGCGAGCGCTAATCCGCCCATACCAAAGCCAACACGTTGAAACAGCTGGCGTCGAGTCAGGTCACGAATATGCGATTCAAACGGATTCACTAAGCTAACCTTTCGTGATCGTCTCATCGAGATTCAATAAAATATTGGCCACATAGAACCAGCTTGCCAATTCCACCAGGTCTTTCGAATCATGGTCTGCTTTACCGACCAGCTGCCGGGCAGCTTGTTTGTCTTTGCTGAATCGCTTCCGTTGACTTTGCACTATCTCTAGCAGGGGAGCCAGCTCAGCCGCTTGAGGCTTCCTGGAAACAGCCAGTTGAAAGGCATATTCAGCTCGCTGTCGATCATTCCGCCCGGCATCATAGTTTACGATACGCTTGGAGAAAGCCTGCGCCATTTCGACATAAGCTGGATCGTTCAACAGGGTAAGTGCCTGCAAGGGAGTGTTCGTTCTCGACCGATTGACGATACAAACCGCCCGATCCGGGGCATCAAAGTTCGTGAAACTCGGATAAGGCGCGCTGCGTCTCCAGACCACGTAGATCCCGCGCCGAAAACGGTCTGGACCGACTGAAGTGACAAACTTGGGTTCATTACGACCCACGTGCCGCCAGATCCCTTCCGGTTGTGGAGGATAAACCGGTGGGCCACCCAGCTTATGAGTCATCAAACCGCTCACCACCAGGGCATTGTCACGGATCGCCTCGGCACTCAAACGAAACCGTGGACCTCGTGTCAAGAGTTCATTGGTCGGATCCTGTTGCCATGCCTTGTGGTCAGCACGCGTTGACTGGCAATATGTCGCCGACATTACAATCCGTTTATGGACGTACCTCCTGGACCAGCCATGACTGATCAATTCGCGGGCCAAATAGTCTAACAGGTGGGGATGGGAGGGCCGCTCTCCCTGTGTCCCAAAATCTTCCATCGTGGTAACAATCCCACGACCAAAAAATTCAGCCCACCAGCGATTGACGGTAACACGCGCAGTTAACGGGTTTTCAGCAGAGGTCAACCAGCGGGCCAGGCCCAAGCGGTTGGACGGTAATCCGGACGAAAACTCATGAAGAACCTTGGGGGTCTGTGCCACTACCGTCTCCGTCGGATCCTTAAAATTACCCCGGTTGAAGATCCGGTTCATACGCGATTTTTCCTGCTCCACCATCACCAGCGTTGTCAGCTGCTGCTGGTTCTTAACCTGATCTAGAAGTTCTTTGTGCCGTTTCGTCAGCTGTTTTAACTTCGGATCCAGGCTGGCAAAATGTGTTTCTAACGCCTGCTGCTGCTTGGCAGTTCGCCTGGCTGCTGGCCGCTTGAGAATCCTGACAATTGCGTCTGGCAACACCGCTGCCGACGGTTCACCAGTCATCGCTGAGATTCTCAACCGTCCAATGGTACGGCAGCCACCGTAGTGTTGATCCAAGCTTATCGTGAACTCGGTTTCACCCTCTGTACCAATCGCAGCTTGCGTCAAGAACGTTGCCTGGTGCGGCTTGTGGAATTGAGGGGCGATGGCCCAGGCAGTCTCTGGCTTACCGTCAATCGCCCCAGCGACCTGAAAATTTCCTTGTGAATAGTCAGCTTTCGCTCCCTGAAGCGAAACGGACTGGGCAGCAGCCCCATCTCCCACCACGCTCGCCTGCACCGTGAATTCGTAGAGCACAAAATTGGGATTCTTTTCCGCATGTCGACCGGGCCCTTTGCCCGGCAAAGAAGGATCCGTCAGGGCTTCCAGCTTGAACCCGGTAATCCCCGCCAGCTTTGTCCGGTACGTCACACGGTAGAGATCCTTCTCCGGCCGCTTGCCCGAAACCAGGATTGAATGGTCAGGCATTACCTTGTGCGAAGCACCACCTTGCGAGTGAAAATCAACCGGAACCAGGGCATGCCATTCGGGAGCGTGTTTTAACGCCTGGCGTTGTGCCACTTCCCACTGCTTCAGTTTACCGGCCTGGGCTGCCTGCAGTCGTTCAATCTCGACCTGCAGTTGATCCGCCTCGTCTTGCCATTGCTGACGCTGGAGCCGTTGGCTTTCCGTCAGCGGCAACTTCATCTTGGGACCCACGAAATTAAAAGAAACGCCATTGCCTGCTACTTCCAGCGGCGTGTTGTTGAAGAAAGCAAACAACTGGTAAAAATCACGCTGGCTGAAAGGATCATATTTATGGTTGTGGCATTGTGTACATTCAACGGTGGTCCCCAGCCAAACCGTACCCATCGTATTGACGCGGTCAATAATCTGGTTAACCCGATTCTCTTCCGGATCAACACCTGCTTCCACGTTGCAGGTCGTTAACCGTTGAAATCCAGTCGCGATCTTCTGATCGATCGTTGCCCCTGGAAGCAAATCGCCCGCCAATTGCTCAATCGTAAACTGATCAAATGGCATATCAGCGTTGATGGCACGGATCACCCAGTCACGGTAAGGCCAAACATTGCGATACTGGTCCGCCTGGTACCCATTGCTATCCGCGTAACGGGCCAGGTCCAGCCAGGAACGGGCCCATTTTTCTCCGTAACGGGGTGATTCCAGCAGCCGATCAACAATTTTCTCATACGCTTGAGGGTCCGGATCGGCTGCAAATCGTTCCACCTCCTCCACTGCCGGAGGCAAGCCGGTGAGATCGAGGTAAACACGTCGTATCAAACGGCGTCGTTGAGCTGCTGGCGACGGTGTGAGTTGTTCCTTCTCCAGTCGAGACAATACGAATCGATCAACTGGATTACGTACCCAGTCCTTGTTGTTGACCGGCGGCAGTTTAGAGATCCTGGGAGCCTGATAGGCCCAGTGTTGGGACAGTGAATCAACTTGTGCTCCCGCACCAGCGGGCCAGTTGGCTCCCTGCGCGATCCAACGTCGCAGCAGATCGATTTCTTCCCGACTCAAGGCCGGCTCCTCGAGAGGCATTCGATCCGCTTCATCCTGGCTGGTAACACGCTGAAAAATCAGGCTCTTACTCGGTTTGCCGGCCACAATGGCTCGTCCTGAAACGCCTCCCTTCAAGACGATTGCCTGGGCATCCAGTCGCAAGCGTCCTTCCTGTTTACGAGGCCCATGGCATTTCACACAACGGGTTTCTAGCAACGGTTGAATCTGTCGCTGAAAATCAATCTTGGCCGATGCCTGGGCCTTTACTTCATCGGCGCGGCTTTCGGTGAGCAGGGTGGAGAGTAACACGAAACAACCCAAGACCAGGCCACCGGGTCGACGCAAGCCCATCAAAGATTGACAAGAAAAGACATAACCGCTCATTAGATGCCCCGTCATTCGCAAACCAACACCACGCTTCTATTAAACCACAACGAGGCTTCCAAATACACTCACATCAATAAAGGTGCGGCGAAAAGCAGCACATTTCCCACTCAAGAAATGAGTCCGTGGATGACTTCTCCGTAAATATCGGTTAAGCGGAAATCACGGCCACCATAGCGGTAAGTCAAACGCAAGTGGTCCAGGCCCAGCAGGTGCAAGATGGTGGCATGCAAATCATGCAGATGCACTTTGTCGACCGCTGCATAGTAACCATAATCATCGGTTGCGCCGTAGCGGATTCCGGCTCGCACTCCACCGCCAGCCAGCCACATGCTATAGCCCTGTGGATTATGATCGCGGCCATTATCTCCTTGAGCGACCGGCGTGCGGCCAAATTCTCCGCCCCATAAAACCAGCGTATCTTCCAGCAGGCCTCGCATCTTCAAGTCTTTCAGTAACCCGGCGATCGGCTTGTCGACCTCCTTGGCATTGCGAGCATGACCGTTGCGCAGATCACCATGTTGATCACACTTGTAACTGTGCGTCACCTGAACAAACCGCACCCCTTGCTCGGCAAACCGTCTGGCCATCAGG
>JAYGDG010000363.1:0-1823 GCA_046583015.1 Pirellulaceae bacterium
ACTATTCTTCATCATCGCGCAACTTGGCCAGTACACTGTAATCTTCCAGTGTACTGGTATCTCCGACTGTCTCAACACCGGCAGCAATATCACGTAACAACCGACGCATAATTTTACCACTTCGTGTTTTCGGCACGGCACCAGTAAAGTGGATATCATCAGGTTGCGCCAGGGCACCAATTTCTTTTCGCACATGCTGTTTTAGTTCATTACGCAGCTCATCACTCGGTTCCGCATTCAAGAGAGTCACGAAAACAGCAATCGCCTGGCCCTTGATCTCATCGGGTCTGCCAACCGCTGCCGCTTCTGCCACGTTGGGATGGCTGACGAGGGCACTCTCCACTTCGATCGTGCTGAGGCGATGTCCGGAGACGTTAATGACATCGTCAATACGCCCCATGATCCAGTAGTAGCCATCCTTGTCGACCCGGGCATTGTCACCTGTCAGGTAGTTATGGGGCACTTTTTCCCAGTACTGTTCGCGGTATCGTTCGTCATCACCCCATATTCCCCGTAGCATGCCAGGCCAGGGATGGGTTATGACCAGCCAGCCTCCCTGGTTGTCTGCCACCGGCGCGCCCTGTTCATCGACAATCGCCGGCAGGATTCCGGGCAGCGGTTTCGTACAACTGCCCGGTTTGGTTGCAATGGCACCGGGCAATGGAGACATCATGATGCCACCGGTTTCGGTTTGCCACCAGGTATCAACAATCGGGCAACGTTCTCCACCAACCAGTTCGTGGTACCATATCCATGCTTCTGGATTGATTCCTTCGCCCACCGTACCTAGCAGATTCAAGCTGGACAGGTCATGCCTGGTGACATGTTCATCTCCCCACTTAATGAATGTTCGAATTGCAGTGGGTGCGGTGTAAAGGATGTTAACTCGATATTTCTCGATCAGTTCCCAAAACCGATCTTCGGCCGGCCAGTTGGGAGCTCCTTCGTACATCATCACGGTGGCCCCGGCGGCCAGTGGTCCATAGACAATATAGCTGTGTCCGGTAATCCAGCCACAGTCGGCCGTACACCAGAAGATGTCCTCTTCGCGACACTCGAAAACCCACTCAAATGTTTTCTTGGCATACAAGCTGTAGCCGGCCGTCGTATGGCGAATGCCCTTGGGTTTGCCAGTCGATCCGCTGGTATAGAGAATGAACAGCGTGTTTTCACTGTCCAACGGTGTCGCCGGGCAATCGGCCGAAACCTGGTCCACCAGTTCGTGCCACCAGAAATCGCGTCCCTCTTGCATCTCCACGTCATTACCAACCCGCTGGAGCACCACGCATTTTTCCACCGTCGGTGATTTGTCGAGTGCTTCATCAACGGTTGCCTTAAGCGGCAACGGTTTTCCCCGTCGCCAGGCAGCATCCGAAGTAATCTGCAGCTTGGCAGCAGCGTCATTATTGCGATCGGCAATTGCTTCGGCAGAGAAACCGGCAAAAATCACTGAGTGAATAGCCCCGATACGGGCGCAAGAGAGCATGGCAATAGCCAACTCCGGCACCATCGGCATATAAATCGAAACCACATCACCTTGCCCCACGCCCAGTTGCTTGAGCACATTGGAAAACTTGCAGACTTCGTGATGAAGCTGCTCGTAGGTCAACGTTCGCTGGTCGCCAGGTTCACCTTCCCAGATAATCGCCGCTTTGTTGCCACGGGTTTCCAAATGGCTATCCAGGCAGTTATACGAGGCGTTCGTTTCACCACCCACGAACCATTGGGCAAACGGTTCATCCCATTGCAACGTCTGATCGAAATCCTTAAACCAGTGCAGTTCTTCTCGCCCCAGTCGCTCCCAGAAGGCAACAGGATCCTGC
>JAYGDG010000366.1:0-3948 GCA_046583015.1 Pirellulaceae bacterium
ACGGCCCGCCAATACAAGATCCCCCTGATGGCAGGAAGCTCTGTCCCCCTGGCTGACCGACGCCCTGACCTGGAATTGCCTGCCGGTGCGAACATCGAAGAAGCGATTTCGGTCCACGGTGGAGGAATTGAAAGTTACGACGTCCATGCCCTGGAAGTCCTGCAGTCGATGATCGAATCCAGGCGTGGAGGAGAGAGCGGCGTCCGTCACGTTGAGTTACTGACCGGTGATGCACTGCAAACAGCTATCAAGGAAAAACGCTGGTCCATGGATCTGGTAAACGCTGCCATGGCTGCAGAAGAACAGGCAGGGTTAGCTCGCCAAGCGCGGCCTCAAAGCACTGGTTCCAAAATCCAGCAACTCCAGATGCCAGCTAAACCGTACCGGATTGGACATGCCCTTTGTTTGACGTACCGCGATGGACTGCGAGCCACCGCGCTCACCGTTGGCTCGAATGGCAATCGATGGAATTTTGCCTGTCGGTTGCGCGGAAGCGATAAGCCGCTGGCAACTTCCTTCTACAACGGTCCCTGGGGCAATCGCTGTCTGTTCAAAGCGTTGTCCCATGCCATTCAGTACTTGTTCATCCACCGCAAAGAACCTTACCCGGTGCAACGAACGCTGCTGGTCAGTAATGTTCTGGATGCTGCCATGACCTCGCATGAACAGGGTGGCAAGCGTATTTCAACTCCCCTGCTCAACACCCCCTACCAGCCAATTCCCTTTGAAGACCTGCGAGAAAATGGCGAAACCTGGAAACTGATTACGCTTGATTCTCCCCAGCCGGCCAGATTCGAACCGGGCGACGCGCGCTGGGTGAAGCCAACGCCGTAACAGCAGTGCCCGGAAGCGACCGAAGTGAGCAACGCTGCTCAATCAACGCGTAGCAGCCGAGTCCTTGTTTACTCTCATTTTCGCCAGGATCTTTGCATGCAACTGCTGCTTGACTTGTTGCACTCGAGGATCCTCTGAAGCGATCAGGTTCTTCATTTCTGCCGGGTCCGCGGTCAGATCGTAAAGCTCATCCCGCTCTGGATTGAGAAAATCACGGATCAACTTCCACTTCGCAGTTCGGTACATCCGCATGTGGGTACGCGACTGGTGGTGCGTAGAATACTCGGCATAAAAATCGTTGTCCCAGCCGGATATCTTCTGGCCCTGCAACAAGGGGACCATGTTACGACCCCGGATTTGCACTGACCTAGGCAGCGCTACTCCTGCCATGGCAAGAATACTGGAAAACCAGTCCAGGTTCGTAACAGTTTCTGTGACCGTAGTGCCCGGCTTAATCTTGCCTGGCCAGCGAATCATCGTGGGCACCTTGATTGAGTTGTCATACATATTGGGACGCTGACCCCGAGGAATATTCTTGGTCGCCGGGGGTGGCATCTTGAGCACCCAATGTCCATTTCCTTTATGCCAAATCCCGTTGTGTCCCATGCTGTAACCGTGATCCGAACTGAAAATGACAATTGTCTTCTCGGTTAACTGCAATTGGTCCAGCAGTTTCAACAATCGTCCCAGGTTGCGATCTACGCTGCGGACACTGGCCAGGTATTCACGCGTCATCCGTTTGACACGTGCTACATCCAAGTGGGGATAATCAGGATTAGGAATCGGCGGATCCAAGTTCTTGTAAGGTGCCATATCTTCTTCGGCGACGGGGAGCCAACGCGTGTGCGGAGCACGCGTATGCCAACAGAGCAGAAACGGTTTCTGGTGATTCTGCTTGACATATTCCAGGGCATGGTCGGCCAGGATATCGGCCGTCAGTCCCTGAAACTTCTGCTGCTTGCCATCCTTTTCGAGCGTCGGGTTAGCAGTCGCCCAGCCACCCGCTCGGTGACCCATGAAAACCTGGAAACCAAATTGGGTCGGATGCTGGCTGTCGAGCAGACCCAGGTGCAATTTACCGACCAGCCCGGTTTGATAACCAGCCTGGGCCAGTAAACGAGGCCAAACCGGTAGCGCCGGATCGAGCCCCAGTTTTGGTTCGTTCTTGGGATGAATCCAATCCGTGATACCCAACTCACTGCCATAGCGACTGGTCATTAAACTGGCTCGCGACGGACTACAGACGGGTGTCGTGGTAAAGGAGTTGGGAAGATAAACTCCCTCCTTGGCCAGTCGATCCATATGGGGTGTCTTGGCCAGCGGATTTCCCGACGCTCCCAAAGCCCAGGATGCCTGGTCATCGGTAAAAACGAAGATGATATTAGGCCGCTCAGCTGCCACCAGGAATTCCATATTCCCCAGGCACCAGGCAAAGACCAGTACACAACAGCACAGTCTGCTACGCATGAACATCCGGAAATCCCTCCAAGAACGATGATATCTGACAACCAGGGGAGCAATATAACTGCAGCTATTGTAGCTTTCTCGGTCTCCTCTGACGACAATGGGTGTCGACCCAAATGCAATCGCCATTTAAAATAAAGACGTCGCTGCTGCTTTCCTTTCAGAAACAGGCTCTCCCAGGCTGATGTCACACTTGCAGATTATTTCGCTCTTCCAGAACAAATCTGCAGCGGAAGTGACTGCTGACGAAATCGACTTCGTCAACGAGTACCTTGAACAACACCCAGCCTTGATCGACACGCTGGGCGGACAAGCCGTAGTTGATGACTTCCTGCTTGCTGCCAGCGAAACGGAAGCTCCGGCAGTTACAGACTCTCACGAAACCACCCAGGCGCTTTACGAGGCACCGGCCAGACCGTGGATCTTTCGGATCACGGCACTGCTGATATTGCTACTGATCGGCTGGACAGCCTGGTTCGGAATCAAACAAGCAGGGTTCGACGTGCCCGGCAGTACAGAGGATACTGCGCAGGCCGACGCTTCCTCCGTAGAAACATCTCCCACCGCTGAAACCGTGCAACAGGAAGATCCCCAGCCTGGTGATGGCCGCTGGCATGGATGGAAAATTGAAACCGCCGACGGCTCTCCAGTTGTCTTCCAGCCAGATTGGGTTTTTTCTGACGAAGGGAAGCCAACCTCGCGACTGGTTCCTCTCACCAAGGGACAACCGACAACATTTTCGATTAGTCGGCATGTTAAAAAGGACGACTGGTTAGCACTCCATTTGGAAACGGTCGAAACGGGTGCCACGCCCGGCCTGATCGAGATCAGCATTAACGATGAACTCTACAACCGCATTCCGGTTCCTGTTGAGACTGATAAAGACCCCTACTTGATTTCGCTGCACGATTACGAGGACCAGCAACTCGACCTCCAACTCACCTTCACACCTGGCGATGACAAGGAGCAGTTGCAATGGAACAAGCTGTCTTTCTTCCAGCATCCCATGAGTACAAAATGGTATCCGCTGGAAATGGTCAATATCCGCTCCCAGGCCGGCACTGAACTGGTGATTGGAGATGACAAAATAGTCACGGCCCAGCGGGGTGGTCCCGGAATCGAAACTTATGTTGCCCAGGTCAGCACGTCGCTGCCCAACGTTACCGCGTTTCGACTGGAAGCATTTCCGGAACCGGGTGTGACAGAAACCAGGCGGCCGCGGAACAGAAAATGGAACTACATGGATACAAGTTTCGTGCTTTCTAACTTCCGTGTAATGACTGCCGCCAGCCAGCACAAAAAAATATCCGGCCGTTTTGTGAAACTCATGACGAACGAAGAACGAACTTACTTGTCCCTGGCCGAAGTCCAGGTATTCAGCGGTGGGAAGAATGTCGCCCTCCAGGGAAAAGCCTCTCAAAGCGTCCCTGACAAGAAGATGGGTGCTGCCATGGCGATCGATAATCGCCTGACCGCTGACGGCTATCGAACCGAGGATGGCAAGTATGCCCGATCGATGATCAGGACCCGGGGAAAGAAAGGGCCAGCCTGGTGGAAGGTTGATCTGGGAAAACCTATGATATTGACCGAATTGTTGTTCACAGCCCGACCGCCTATAGCCAGCGCATCAATCCGTTTTACGTAATGGTT
>JAYGDG010000394.1:0-2024 GCA_046583015.1 Pirellulaceae bacterium
GATTTCTGTAAGGTGACGAATCCACACTTTCATTTGCGAAACCATTTTCAATCCGTTCATTTTATTTCTCCTGTCAGGATTATGAGGTACCAACCGTGTCTAGCAGTCGATGACCCCATGAAAAGGACACTCTCAGCTAAGACCTTATTCGGAAGATTCGGCAAAACCGGCAGAGACCCTTCAGTTCGGACCCAAGAAAGCGCTGAAAACAAGCATTTCTTGTTGCTTCAGCCACTACGGAGAGTCGCTGAGAATAGGTCACGTGCACCCTAAGAGACGCTATAAACGGGAGATAGAGCGATTAATTGAGCTTAGCCTAGCTTGCCGTGACCGTTGCAGTGAAACGGGATTAAAACCCACTCGTATGGGTGGTTTTGGCCGCTTTGGAATGCTATCAATCAGCGTTTGGGGGGAGGTTTTTGAGCAAAGGTAACGTAGGGGAAAGCTTCTGGGATGTGAGAATCCCAGACTCCATGATGACTCCAGGCCCAGCCACCTGAATCCTTGGCTGGTGCGGCCGCCTTGTACTGGTTGAAGCGGGAAAAGTCGATTCGCCAACGATCACCATCCCGAGGCGGCAATGAGCGACCGTCAGCCTTGGCCAGCCACTTCATTCCCTTCCAGGGGAAAGCCAGTTCAGCTGTCCAACCGCGGTCCCGGTCATTGTTCTGGTTAATCGTGCCGTCGATATGGACTGCAGATTGGGCACCCGGAAAATCCCACTTCAGAAAGGCATATCGTTTCCCTCGGGGATGATTCCTGAAGCCAACTCCATTGAACGGTTGGGAACCAGGATTGGTGAGTTGAAATTCGGCTGCCTTGGAAAAGCCACCGCTGGTATAGGAATTTTTCCAGATAAAGAAGCCTTCGTAGATCGTTCCGAAAGAATTGATTTCGAATTCGTAATAGGAATCTTTTCCGGCGATAAAACATTCCACGTCGTTGTTGTTGTAGATGGGGCTGTCTCGCTTCTTCAGCGTTGCTTCCACAAACGGCTCTTCCACCCAGTAGGCTACATACATATTTGTATCATCCCAGGAGACGGCGGCCCGCGTGCTATGAATGGTCGATTGTCCGGAGATCAGATCGACGAAGCGGGGTGATTGGGGAACCTTTTCCCAGGTCGATTCGTCCAGGCGACCATCGACGGTGATCTTGCCCAAGGTGCGATAGGCAGTGTAGCGAGCGACGCGGGTGTCTGGGACGGGAAAAGGTGACTTCGGCGATTCCTGTCCGGGTTGCTTGTCCTGGCCGAGTCCACTGGAAATCCACAGCAGAGAGGATGTGGCCAGCAAACCGATGAGAGTTATTCGATAATGAGTGGTCATAACTACGTGGTGACACCTGTTCTAGTCAGTGGTTAGCTAGCATCAAGTACCAGCTATCATGTCTCAAGGAAAGATCGGAGGCAACAGGGTGAACGCTGCCAGTAACGCGGCCAGAATGGCTTTTCAGGGTTGCGAGGCGGGTAGCAGTCGCTGTTCGCAAAAATGAAGGGTAAGATCTTTCGGGTGAGAACCACTGCGTAAAATAGCTGCGATCTCCCGTGGGTCCGCGAATGTTCCAAATAGGGAAACAAGAAAACACCGCGCCGCCGATTATAACCGGCGGCGCAGCGTTTTACAGGTTGGTTATTTCGAATCCTCTTTTGCCGGCAGAAACATGACATCGATGGACTCGACTACTTGGCCTTCGGCGTCCAGCATCAAGAGGGCTGCTCGCTGGGGTTTGGCCATGCCGACTAACGGTAACGTAACCGTCGCACTGTCATTACTCCATTTGTCCAACGTGGTGTTCAAATAGAGCTCATTGACCTGGATCACCACGTGACCTGGTTCTGTACCAAGGTTCGTCGCCGAGAGGTTATACGTCGAGTCGGCATGAACCTCGGGAAGTGACGCTACTTCCCGAATCTGACCGACTTCTTCGATCCCAACAACACCTTCCACAAACAGGGTTTCCTGCACGTAGTTTGTTCCACCACCAAAAAAGAATGTGAAACCGGGCATTACGATTAGGCATGA
>JAYGDG010000435.1:0-1878 GCA_046583015.1 Pirellulaceae bacterium
ATGCAGCGGATCGCCAGCGAAGCTTGTCCGCCGCAGGAATTGTTGCTGACGTTTTTCGTGCAGCGGCCAGCGGTGGCAGAAGTCGAACAGTTAAGCAAATGGATCGCCGCCGGGGCACCGGTAGTGGATGTGGAGCCGGACGTGGCGACCCAGCAGGCGGATCGACTTGTCACGGACCAGCAGCGCGCACACTGGGCTTTTCAGCCACCCCGGAAACCGGCGACAGCCGCATCGATTGATACGTTTATTGAGCAGAAACTGGCTGATCATGACCTGGAATTCTCACCCCAGGCGAGTCGTGACACGCTGATCCGCCGCGCTTACCTGGACCTGCTGGGGATTCCACCGACTCTTAGCCAGTGGAAGAAGTGGCACGACAGTCGCGAGCCGAACTGGTATGCCACCCTGATCGACGAGTTACTCGAATCCCCGCACTACGGGGAGCGCTGGGGCCGCTACTGGCTTGACCTGGCCGGCTACGCTGACTCGGAAGGAGGCGTTTCGGCTGATCCGCTCAGGGCAGTGGCCTGGAAGTACCGTGATTATGTCATCGGGGCCTTCAATAACGACAAACCGTATGACCAGTTCTTACATCAGCAGATTGCCGGGGATGAACTGCTCGATTACGAAAAGGCAACGGAGGTGACCGACCAGATGGTTGAGAACCTGGTGGCCACCGGGTTCCTGCGGATGGGGATGGATCAGACCGGTTCCCGCACGATGAATTTTGTCCCAGAGCGTCTGGGAGTGATCGGGGATGCCATCCAGGTCGTGGGGACGGGCGTCATGGGGCTTACCCTCGAATGTGCTCGCTGCCATTCTCACAAGTACGATCCGATACCCCATCGGGATTACTATCGTTTCAAGGCGATTTTCCAGGGAGCGCTCGATGAGCATGACTGGCTGACTTTCAAGAACCGGGTGCTTACCGTCGGCACGCCGGCCCACCGCAAACGGGTCACGGCGGTGAACGGGCAACTCAAGAGTGATGCCAAGAAACTGGCAGATCGCATTAAGTCGGCGACCGCTGCTGCCCAGGACGCGGTGCTGCGTCATCATCACCCCGAACTTTCGGCAGCCGACCGCAAGGCGGCGATTGCTGCCTTGCGGACTGCCAATAACCAGCGGACTGACCGCCAGCAGAACCTGGCCGAGCAGTTGCAGGGGGCCGAGTTGGTCCCGGAGACGGAGCAACCAGAATCGGTCAAGGTTGCCCGGCAGACGCTCCACTCGTTGCAGAAGGAACTGTTGAAAGTAGAGCAAGCGATGGAACCGCCACTGGCGATTCGCGCCCTTTGGGATCGTGGAGAGCCGTCGCCGACTTATATCCTGCGGCGCGGTGAACACAACAAGCCCGGACGGCTGGTGGGGCCGGGTGTTCCCTCGGCGCTAACCGACGGCCGGACTCCTTTCGAGGTTGAGCCGCCCTTCCCCGACGGTACGCCCAAGACGGGACGTCGGCTGGCACTGGCTCGCTGGTTGACCAGCCCACAACATCCACTCACTGCCCGAGTTGCTGTTAATCGAATCTGGTATCACCATTTTGGTGTCGGGCTGGTTAAGACCTTGGAAAATTTCGGCGTCGCCGGTGAGCGGCCTTCCCATCCGGAGCTGCTGGATTACCTGGCAGTAGAATTTGTCCGGCGTGGCTGGAGCGTGAAGGAGCTGCATCGCTTGATCATGAACTCCCGCACCTACCGCCAGGGGAATCGGATTACGGTCGACAGGCGGCAGCGTGATCCCCAGAATCGACTGCTTTCCCGCATGTCCCTCAAGCGGATGGATGCCGAGGCCTTGCGAGATTCACTCTTGTTCGTATCGGGAAAACTGGACGAACGGTCGGGCGGATATCCGGACCATGTTTCAGTCGACCGCGAT
>JAYGDG010000439.1:0-7864 GCA_046583015.1 Pirellulaceae bacterium
CGAAAGGACCTTGCCTGATCGCCGCTGCCTTTCAGAAATCCAAAATTCTGAGAAAAATGTCCTCCTTGGACACTTGGGTTTTGCGACTCGGGCCTGTGCCTATTAATTAGGCAGGCCGGCCGGTGCCGTCTTGCTGCGCGGTCCTGCGCAGAAATAGGGCACGCCTTCTTGCGTGACGTAAGTGCAAGCACTTCAAGTAGATGCACTTTCCATTTGACTTACCCTGCATGATGCAAATGGTACCGCGGCCGATGGGGTGGCGGACGCAGACAACTCTTATGCCGGGGAAAAGATCATGATGGAAGGGATGCAAAACAACCAAATGGGGTCACAGTTTGGGCAATCTACCGAACAGCCAGCTGTCAACGAGGAGTCAACAGCAGCGGTTGAACCTGTCACTGTGCCGCCACCGGTTGCGGAACCGATCGTGCAAGTGAGCGGAGCGGTTCTGACTGTGGAGGAGAAAAAGCGGGAAGCCGTCCAGATGGCTCTTGATATTGCCCGTCAGGTGTCAGACTGGGAGACCTTTTTCCGCAGTATGATGGGGAGCGGTGGGGTCATCGAGCAATTGTTTCCTCGGCGTGAGGAGCGTTCAGCATTCAAGCGGATGCCAGAATACTATGAAATTCAACGTATTATGGCCCGTTTGCGGGAACAATTGAATAAACGGTCCAAGCCAGATCGGGAAGTGACTCGGGTGATTACTGTCCGATTGCCGGAAAGCCTGCACAGTGCTTTGATGTTGGAAGCTAATGATATGAACACCAGCATGAATAAGCTCTGTATTTCCAAGCTTCTGCAAGTGATTGATGATGAATTAGTCTGTTAGATCAATTCTCTGAGAGTTGGGTTGAAATAAAAGGGACCAGGAGTGGGCCGTAAGCCGGGTTCTGTCTCCAGTGCGGTCTTGCGACCGCGCTGGGGATGACCATTTGTCTGGGACGCCGATTGCTCGGCGCCTCGAGCGGTCTACCCGGAAGTCGATAACGGATCGGAGCCGATTCGCGCCGGTGCCGAAACACCGTCTGCTTCCTGTTTGACCTTGCTTCCGATGGGGTTTGCCAAGCCAGCCGGGTCACCCCGGCTGCTGGTGAGCTCTTACCTCACCGTTTCACCCTTACCGCAATCCAACACCTTGCGGTGGAGATTGTGGCGGTCTGCTTTCTGTTGCACTTTCCCTAGCCTCACGGCCGGTCGGCGTTACCGACCATCGTGCCCTGCGAAGCCCGGACTTTCCTCCAATTTGCCTAATGGTAAATCAGCGGCCATCTGTCCCACTCCTGGTTCCACTTCTTAGCATAGCGGGTTGCTACCGTCCTGTCAGTGGTTTGCCGTTACCGTTTTGCCAGAATAACTGGTGATTTTACGATTAATGGTTCAAGCAGGCTATTTGCTCGCGTCGATCTTATCGATGAGGTTCGTTTTCCCCTGGACCACAGTGATTGAGTCGTTTGTTCGATCCATCGACTGGGGAGGAATGTTTGCCTGACGATCATCTGATGGGTTAGTACCATGAGTTATATAATCATCACGGTGCTGGTGATCATGGCTGCTCTGGGCTGGCGGATTTATCGCCGGTCGCAAACGTCAAATTCGGTAGAGCAACCCGGGACAATTTTTCAGTTGCAGCAATGGCGCCGTCGCATCGACGGAGCAGAACAGCACAGTTACAAGTGCCGATGTCGGAACTGTCAGCACAAATCAAAGCTGCGACGCGCTTCCTGAATCAGTCTTCTGCTGGTTTAGCCGTTTCCAGAGAAATGCTTGAGCGCCGCGCGATCCAATTCAACCCCCAGTCCGGGCGTTGTTGGAATGGTTAGGTACCCCTCATCATCGAGCGTGAATGGTTGCGTGAGGATTTGATCGATGTAGGGAGCAGGGGTGAGGTATTCGACGTATCGAGCTACCGGTAGCGCTGCGGCCAGGTGCAGGTCAGCAGCCAGTCCAATGGCCGTATTCCAGCCATGACTGACGAAACCGATATGGTGGTCGTAGGCTGCCCAGGCAATGCGGCGGGCTTCCGTCAAGCCACCACACTTAGTTGCATCCGGTTGGACAATGTCAAAGGCCCCCTGTTCGATCCAGGGCAAAAAGGCCTGGCGGCGAGTGAACACCTCGCCCCCGCTGATGGGCAAAGGGGCCTGGCGTCTCAACTGAATGAAGCCTGCTAAGTCATCAGGTGCTAGTGGCTCTTCGAACCAGCCAACATCATAAGTATCGAGCATCTGAGCGGTTCGTAGAGCCCACTTATAGCCATGCGGCCAGAATTGTTCGCTGCCACCGGCGTCGACCAGTAAGTCGATATCTGGACCGGCCACATCGCGAGCAGTTTGCATCAGTAGTTCGTCGAAAGCAGCATTGCGTCGCCCAAATGGTCGCCAGCCGAGCTTGACAGCCCGGAAGCCCTGCTCGATGACTCCACGCAACCGGTCGGCCAGGATCTCAGGTTCGTCGAACAGGATCGAGGCATAAGGTCGGATTCGTTGACGATAATAGCCACCCAGCAGCCGAGCCACTGGCTGTCCACACGCTTTTCCCAGCAGGTCCCAGAGGGCGATATCGATTCCTGAAATGATGTGTTCAAGGGTGCCCCCTCGCCCTTGCCAGAAGCTGCTCTGTCTTAGTTTTTCACTGACACGTTCTGCTTCCAGCGCTTCTTCACCCTGCCACAGCGGACGTAATGTCTCTAAGCCGGCAGCCACCAGTGACGAGGAAGTGAAAATACTGCCCACGCCACGCAATCCGTCATCGGTGACGACTTCAATGAGCGTATGCAGGTCATCTTCCGGCTCATGCCCCTCCGGCCAGCCACCATCGACGGTGCCTCCCAGGAGAGGGTGAATTTCAATCGTTTCAATCCGCATTGTGAAGTCCTTCCAGGGAACGTGACGATGGGGAGAACCAAGTGGGGGAATGCCAGTTGCCCGATAAGCCAGTCGGGATTACGATGACCAGCCATCTAAGTGTTTTACGTCCTCAAGATTCCGATTTCAACAGGGCCGACCGTGAATCAAGAAAAGTTGTTATTGCCAGCGGAGCAACCGCAGGATCCAGAGCTGCCCGTGGAGCCGGATGTTGAACCAGTTGCCCGCTTGCCGCGCTGGATCTGGGCCGTCACACTGGGATGCCCGCTGCTGGTCGTGGTCTCGTGGTGGTGGTTTGCTGAGCGTGATCATGCCATCGCACACTCGGTCAGTTTTGTTTCCATTGTGATGACGACGGCAAGTTTGCTTGTCTGGTTTGTCTGTTGCAGTGATTACCAGCGTTACTGGCGTCTCTGGGCTGCCGGGCTGGCCTTGTCCGGAGCACTCGTGATGGTCCTTTTATTTCGACTCGAGGGTGTGAATGGAGAACTGATTCCCCGGCTGCGGTTGCGGTGGGCAGCTTCCCGAGCACTCGATCAACCCACGGCCCAAGCCGTTGACTTGTCGACGACTACACCAGCTGATTTTCCTCAGTTCTTAGGCCCACAGCGGAATGCGGCTATCGAGAATCTGACCCTGGCTGTCAATTGGCAGCAGCAGCCACCACGACGACTCTGGTCGCACGGGGTTGGCGAAGGCTGGTCTGGATTTGCAGCCGTCAACGGATACGCGGTGACCATGGAACAGCGGGGCGAGCAAGAGTGGGTGACCTGTTACCAGATAAAAACCGGCAAGCTCTGCTGGAAACATGTGATCGAGGCACGGCATCAGACCTTTTTGGGGGGAGTTGGCCCTCGCAGTACACCGACGATTCATGAGGGGAACGTTTATGCACTCGGTGCTACCGGGATTCTCCGTTGCTTGCAGGGCGCCTCGGGCGCACTCCTTTGGCAGCAAGACTTGTTGCAACTGGCCGGAACGGATCTGGCGTCGGACTTGAAAGCAGTCGCCTGGGGGCGCAGTGCTTCGCCGTTGCTGGTCGATGACAAGGTAGTGATCCCACTGGGGGGATCGCCGAGCGGAACGAAGACGTCACTGATTGCACTGGATAAACAGACGGGAAAGCCACTGTGGCGTAGTGGTGATCGACAGGTCAGTTATAGTTCACCCACGGTGATGACCCTCGCCGGGCAGCGTCAGATCGTGACGGTCAATGAAGACAATGTAAGCGGACATGATTTGCAAACAGGCCAGGTGCTCTGGCAACATGATTGGGATGGCCAGAGCAATGCCTCTGCCAGTGTTTCCCAGCCTGTGGCCATCGCCGCTGATCGGCTCTTACTGTCCAAGGGCTACCAACAGGGAGCGATGGCGCTTCGTATTGAGCCGGCTAACGGAAAATCACCGTCCCATCCTTACGTGGCCACGTCCACTTGGACTAATCCAGCCGTGTTGAAGACCAAGTTTACCAATCTGACGTTACTGGATGGATTCGCCTATGGCCTGTCGGATGGTATTTTGGAGTGTGTTTCAGTGGGCGATGGATCCCGCCAGTGGAAACGTGGGCGATATGGTCATGGACAATTGCTAAGAGTTGGCCGGCAATTACTGGTGTTGTCGGAAAAAGGAACGTTGCATCTGATTAGGCTGTCTCCGCAGCGCTTGCAACTGCAGGGCCAACATAAGGTGATGCAGCAGCAATGCTGGGCCACGCTATGCCTCCACGGAAATCAGTTATTGGTTCGTAGCGTTGACCAGATCGCCTGCTATCAACTCTCCGTTCAAGCCAAGGAACCAGCCGCTCTTCCCTGATTCACCGTCTGCTCTTGGTTGCAGAACAGTTTAGGTTTCACTTGCTTCATCGGCATGTTCTAGCAGCCAGTCTTCCAGCACGATGTGTTCAATCAGCGGTGCCCGTAAGAGGCCCAGTCTTTCTGGCAGGATGCTCTGCAACCAGGGACGACTTACTGCAGCCGAGAGCGCTCGCATGCCAATGCTATTCTCGGTTTGAGATTCGACATTGTCGCGAAGTCGTTGAAATGTTGCGGGGATGATGTTCGGTTTTGGTCCCACGTGAACAATCGTCTCAATGTCACTGGAAAGTACCTCGTAAACAACATCCCACAGACGCTGGGGATGGTCGACCCACTGGTGAAGCAACTCTCGGGCGTTGTTGTCATGGTAACTCATCTTGCCTGTGACCATGGACAGTAGCGGAGGTTGTGGAGTTGAGAAACCACCGGAAAGCGTATGCATCAGATGGGCTGCCCGGTTAGGAATCTGACGTTCCCAGACAATCGGTGTGTGCAGCGGTGGCCATTGTTGCTTGTTCTTGCGCAGGCTTGTCTGACCAGGATGGTTTTCTTTAAGCCAGCCGTGGAGTCGATCAAGCGTGTCGTGCTGTCCCATCAACAAGATGGAGTTGGGGGAAAGAAAGGCAGATGGTCCAACGATACCGTTACCCTCTGCGTTGATCTTCAAACAGCCTCGCTGGATGTCTTCAATCGAGAGTGGAGTTCCACGCGATAGCAGAATCCCGAGGGTGACATTTTCAGCCAGTGCCACGCAATCTGCGGCCAGCGAGATTGGTACCGAGAGAGCATCCTCCATGGTCAAGACGCCACTGGCAGCCAAAGCAACGATTTCCCCAAGACTGTAGCCAAAGCAGAGTCGCCCCGCTTGCAGTCGGATGTCAAAGAATACCTCCAGCAATTCGATCTGAGCCAGTTCCATGGCAACGATCAGGGCCACGGCTTCGTCGTACGATGCCAGGTCCGTTTCCTGCTGCTGCTCTAACCGCTTGACCAGGTCGACTGGCTTGCCCGTGATGGCTTTGCAGCAGCGACCCGCCTGGCGAAGTTTTTCCCTCACCACAGGTCCGTAGGCGGAATGCTTGAGCAGCTCGCTGCTGCGCCCCAGGTTGGTAGTGTTATAGCCGCGAAAGGCATATGCCAGATCGGCCATTTGATCTGCTAACGTGGACACATTCATAAGGATCTCTGTTCACACACCAGTCTGCTTGAAGAAGGTCCGATCCCTTCAAATGAACTGACTAGAATCATAGCTGATTCCGGCTTGTTTGGCTCTACGACTAGTTGGTCACACGATCCGTGTGACCAGTTTCCTGCCGATCGGCGGCAGGACAACCAAGCATGGGAATGATATCATCAGGGGATGGCAGTTTTAGCGAATCAAGTTCCTTAGTCACGAAGTGTCCAGCTATGTCCTCTCCCGCAGAGATTCAAGAGCCGTTGCCAGCCCAAGAATTAGCCGGGCAGGTGGCTGTCGTTACGGGCTCCTCTCGAGGTGTTGGCGCTGCCATTGCGCTAGAGTTAGCAACTGCCGGGGCCGACGTACTGGTCCATGGTTTCACGAGTCAAGCAGCGGCCGAAGGTGTGGTCCAACAGGTTCAGCAGCTAGGCAGGAAGTCGATGTTCATTAAGGCCGATCTGGCAGAAACAGACTGCTACGAGCAGTTCGTGGAATCAGCCTGGCAGTGGCAGCAGGGGGTTAACATCTGGGTTAACAACGCTGGCGCCGATGTGCTTACTAGCCAGAGAGCAAATGATACCTTCCAGGAAAAACTTCAACGGCTTTGGCAGGTTGACGTACAGGGGACGATTGGGCTTAGCCGACTTGCAGGAAAGCGTATGCAGGCAGCGAAAGCCGCGTCGCCGGCAGTTATCTTGAACATCGGTTGGGACCAGGCTCTGTGGGGCATGGCCGGTGATAGTGGAGAGATGTTTGCTGCCATCAAGGGAGCCATTATGGCTTTCAGCCGGAGCTTGGCCCAATCACTGGCTCCCCAGGTGCGCGTCAATTGCTTGGCCCCGGGGTGGATCAAGACTGCCTGGGGTGAACAGGCTTCGGACGGTTGGCAAGAGCGTGCTGTTCGCGAGGCGTTATTGGAGCGTTGGGGGACTCCCCAAGATGTGGCTGCTGCTGCCCGGTTTCTTGTTTCTCCGTCAGCGGCTTTTATCACGGGACAGGTGATCCCCGTAAACGGAGGATTCCGCTATGGGGACTAATGATCGACAAGGTCTGATTCGATGAATGCCATGGAAACACATCTGCAGGTTCAAGGGCAGTCTTTGCACTTTGTCACCGGTCGCCTTGCGGAACATGCCTTGCGTGACATTCTCGCTGCCTTAACCGGATCCCAGCAATTTTGCTATTCGATTCAGGTACTGCCCATCACGGTTGCGGCCTTGATGACACCGAAGTGGGTGGCGCGGCATATCGAAGTTCCAGCAGATGCGGATGCTGTTATCCTGCCCGGGTATTGTCAGGGTGACATTTTACCGTTGCAGCAGAAGATCTCGATTCCCGTTCATAGCGGACCCCGTGACTTGCGGAACCTCCCGGAGTTTCTTGGCGCTGAGCATGTTCCTGCCGAGAGTTACGGAGACTATTCGATCGAGATTTTGGCCGAGATCAACCACGCGCCTCGCCTCTCGTTAGCCGAGGTGCTGGCGATTGCAGATCAACTGCGCAATGACGGAGCTGACTTGATTGACGTTGGCTGTAATCCTGGTGAATCCTGGTCCGGGGTGGCTTCCTGCGTGAAAGCCCTGCGTGACGAAGGTCATCGAGTGTCGATTGATAGCCTCAATCCAGCGGAAATTGAGCCTGCCGTGCAGGCCGGTGCGGAACTGGTCCTGTCTGTAAACTCCACGAACCGGCAGCAGGCTCTCGATTGGGGATGCCCTGTGGTTGTGATTCCGGACGATCCGGCCACCCTTGGCGGCCTGGAAGAGACGGTTACCGTCACCGGCGAGGCGCCGACGGTGGACGTGACGACAGCAACGCGTTCAGCGGTGCTGTCGGCCGATACCGTTGATGCTTTGCCGACCTCACGTAACTACCTTGCGCTTACCCAGCTGATCCCGGGCACCACGGATGGTGGAACACGCGGCCAGGACACCGGCGGCAACCAAGGGCAGGAAGTAGGCGGCCATGTGGGGATCCACGGAAGCCGTGGTAACGACCAGCGCGTCATG
>JAYGDG010000448.1:0-14288 GCA_046583015.1 Pirellulaceae bacterium
CGCAACGGTCGGACATTCAATGGCAACCAACAAACGGTGGCCAAGCTGCTACAAAAAGCAGGCTACCAGACCGCCGTAGTCGGCAAGTGGCACTTGCGCAGTGACCCCATCGGATTCGACTACTACCATGTGCTCATCGGCCAGGGTCCTTATTACAACCCGCCCATGAAAACACCCGAGGGGGTCGTCCAACACACCGGTTACACCACCGAGATCATCACTGACGAAGCACTCAAATGGCTCAAGGAGAAGCGGCAGAAAGACAAGCCTTTCTACTTGATGTATCAGCACAAAGCGCCTCACCGTAACTGGCAACCGGGGCCCAAGTACCTGGATCGCTACAACGACGTAACGTTGCCCGAACCAGAAACCCTCTTTGACGATTACAACGGCCGCACCAGTGCCGCCAGCACGCAGGCGATGACCGTCTCCAAGCACTTGAATCCCAATGATCTCAAGCTGACACCCCAACGTGGCCTGACCGACGAGCAACGAGTCGCCTGGGACAAGGCCTACGGACCCAAGAACAAGGAATTCGAAGCCGCCAACCTGGAAGGCTCGGACCTGGTGCGCTGGAAATACCAGCGCTACGTAAAAGATTACCTCCGCTGTGTCGACGCCGTTGATGATAACGTAGGCCGCGTGCTGGATTACCTGGAAGAATCCGGCCTGGCTGACAATACGATCGTCATCTACACGTCGGACCAGGGCTGGTACCTGGGCGAACATGGCTGGTTTGATAAGCGCTGGATGTATGAAGAATCCTTCCGTACGCCGCTGCTCGTCCGCTGGCCCGGGAAGATCAAAGCCGGCAGCACGAGCAAGCAAATGGTAATGAATCTCGACTTCGCAGAGACCTTTCTGGATGTTGCCGGCGCTGAAATTCCTGCCGACATGCAGGGTAAGAGCATCAAGAACATCCTGACCGGCAACACGCCAGCCGACTGGCGTAAATCGGTTTACTATCACTACTACGAGTTCCCTGGAGCCCATAGCGTTCAAAGACACTTCGGGGTCCGCACGGAACGTTATAAGCTGATTCACTTTTACGAAAAGAAAGAGTGGGAACTGTTTGATCTGGAAAAAGATCCTAACGAACTGACCAGCGTCCACGGGCGAGAGGCCTACGCAGATGTCCAAAAAGAACTGGAAGCGGAACTCAAACGTCTGCGTGAACAATACAAGGATGACGGGACCGTAGAGACCTTTGGTATTACCAACCAGCGAAAGGTCAAACGAAAGCTGGCACGCCAGTTTGATTTCGCCGATGCAGCCACGGCCAAGTTGACCAAGCAATCGATCGTGGACGGATACAAGGGAAAAGCGATTAAGCTCGATGGTAGCGGCCCGGCAATTTCCTTGCCAACCACTCCACAACTGGATCCCTCCGGCATTGCCTTGACCGTCGGCGGCTGGTGTAAACCGGCCAATGGCAACGGAGTGCTGATTGCCCAGGGAGGCATTAGCCAGGGTTATAGCCTGTACCTCAAAGATAGTGTCCTGGTCTTCGCCGTCCGGGCCGGCATGACGCTCAAGACTGCCAAGGGACCCAAACTGGAGAATGACCAGTGGACCCACGTGGCCGCCAGCCTCGACAATAACGGACTGGTTCAACTCATGGTCAACGGAAAAGCTGTCGGCAAGTTAACCAAGGTAGGCCTGGTGGGGAGCCGACCGGCCGATGGACTCAGCGTCGGAGCCGATTCCGGATCCCTGGTCGGAGAGTATGAAACTACTTCTCCTTTCCAAGGACAGCTGGAAGATGTACGGCTTTACTGGGGTTCAGTGCAGCGCATGGCACTAAGAAAATGGACCAGTCCCTGAGTCGCTCCGGTCAGGCAAACCGCTGATGGAGGTTTTGACGCAGTGGCGCGCGCCGTCCTTACTGATCGGCAAATGCCCGACGAACTGCCTGTCGGGTTTTCTCCAAACCGGTGCGAGCGACTTTTAACGCATCCTGCTTCCAGTAATCCCGATTAAATAACTCCAGCGACAGCATGCCACGAAACCCGGCTGCAAACATGTCGCCAAAAATCTGGTTCAGCGGAGCAACTCCATCACCCGGATAAACACGGTCTGCATCACCAATCGTTTCGCGGGGCGGTTGAGCAGGATAGTCATTGACATGAAAGACATGAATCCTCCGTCCGTTAATCAGCTTGAGCCCGTGGAAATCAGATCCCCCTTTGTAGATGTGGTAAACATCCGGTAGCAAGCAGGCATCCGGATGACCGCTCTCCACGGCCACGAACATTAATTCGCCCAGTCGACTCAGTGACTTGGAGAAGCCCCACAACTCGACCTGTGGCGTAATGCCCATCTCACGACCCAATTCCAATAGCTTGTGGTATCGTTTAGCCGCGGCCAACAAATCCAGATCGGTCTGGTTCGTCGCCCCAACCGGCGGGGCCGCAATCCGCTTGCCGCCGATTTTCTGCAGCAAGCCCATGTCACGTTTAGCGTCCTCCAGGCCCTTGGCCCGTTCTTTAGGATCGTCAACAATCCAGCGAGCAAAACCAATCGCACTTTCAACCGTCACGTTGGCATCAGTCAACTGTTTCTTAATATCCGCCAGGCTACCACCCGCTTGCTGATAAGCCTGGATGTCCCTCATCCACGGTTCAATCGCCTCGTACCCGGCAGCAATGACCAGTTCAACCTGCTGTTTAAAATCGAGCTTTTGTCCGCGAACCGTGCTGGTGTTAAAGCAATAACCAAATGGCTCGTCCTGGGGCCGACCTTGGGAAGCTGGTTTCTCCGCAGCCCCGGCAAGTTTTGGCACCAGGGCAGAGGCAGTAACTGCAGCCGCAGAACTAACAAACGTACGACGATTTACCCTGGTCATCCTTACAGTTCCTTATCTCGTGTCACGGAACATCATCATTAAGTAAGCTTAGCATTTAGCAGTCGCTTCACTATGAACGTCTCGTTTTCGGCTGTCAAGGAATCCGAGTTTCAATTCATGGGGTTGTTTCCAGTGCTGACAGCTGCAACACCTTGCCGGGATTCATCAGGTTATGGGGGTCAAGTGCCTTCTTGATACGCTGCATCATCTCAACCGCTGGGCCAAATTCGTCCACTAAAGAACTCTGCTTGCCCAGGCCAATGCCATGCTCACCCGTGCAAGTCCCACCCGCCGCCAGCGCCCGCTCGATCAGCCAGCGGTTCAATTCCTGAGCAGCAGCCAGTTCCTCTGGACTATCAGGGTCCACGATTAAAACGACGTGAAAATTCCCGTCACCCACATGACCAAACAAGGGGGCCGGCACCGTCACCGATTCCAGGGCACGTTGAGTATCGGAAATGCATGTGGCCAGTTCCGATACTGGAACACAAACATCCGTCACGTAAGCCACTGCATTTTCACGCAAGGCCAGGCAGGCATAGTACGCGTCATAGCGCGCTTGCCACAGTTGTTCACGCTGCCTGGCATCCGTAGCCCACTGGAAGCCGAGACCTCCATGGCGGCCCGCAATCTGCTCGGCCTGCTCGGCTTGTTCAGTCACATGGGCCGGTGTTCCATGAAACTCGAAACAAAGAGTTGGTGACCGGTCGTACTGTAAGTCGCAATACTGGTTGACCGCGTCAATCAGGGTTTCATCCAGCAATTCCATGCGGGCAACTGGAATTCCCGTACCTAGTAACTCAATCGCCGTTTCTACCGCCGAGGCAATGCTCGGGAACTGGCAAATGGCCGCCGACATCGCCGCCGGAACCGGGTACAACCGGAGGGTCAACTCCGTAATGATCGCCAGTGTCCCCTCGGATCCCACCAGCAAGCGGGTCAGGTCATAGCCGGCCGAAGATTTCCTCGCACGACTGCCGGTACGAACCAGGCTGCCATCGGCCAGGACTGCCTTCAGGCCCAGTACATTGTCTCGCATGGTTCCGTAGCGAACCGCGGCACTCCCCGATGCACTGGTAGCAGCCATGCCACCCAACGATGCATCAGCGCCCGGATCAACAGGAAAGTAGAGGCCTGTTTCCTCTTGCTGTAACGCCTGGTTAAGTTGCTTACGCGTTACGCCGGCCTGCACCGTGACATCTGCATCCGGTCGACTGATGCGCAGCACCTGATTCATTCGTGTCAAATCGATACTGATTCCGCCATGAGTGGCAATCACACCACCTTCCACACCAGTGGCAGTACCGTAGGGAATCATCGGTACCTGGTGCTCAGAACAAATCCTGGCAATCTCGACAACTTCATCTTCAGTCTGCGGAAAAACAACTCCATCGGGTGCTGCCGGCGCATGCCGTGAAACATCGATAGCATGGTCCTGGCAAACTTCTGCCGACGTAGCGCAACGATCGTGCAACAGCGCGCCTAAGGCGGCTAATGCCCGGCCAACCGGCAATTCATGTTCTGCGCTCAAGCCCTTCTCCCTTAACCGACAGCATCTGACCGCTAAGAATAGTACAAGGGAGTCGATGGCACCAGTCGCACCATCGCAGGGGCAGGGAATTTCGCAATGATTGAATTGTTGGCAACTCTCGGTTAATATGCGCAGCGGTTCGCTGGCGTTTACTAGTTCTTCTCACTAGTCTTCTTACTCGGGGGGTCATTGATCATGACACAAGCTGGAATCAACCGTCGCAGTTTCATCGGTGCCATCGGAGTCATGGCTGGCAGTACGGCAATTGGTCGCACGGCACCATCACCCAATGAACAAGTCGGTATCGCGGTTCTTGGTTGCGGACGGGGATCGAGCCTGGCCTCCTGGTTTTCGCGTTTGCCGGACAGTCGCGTGGTGGCCATTTGTGATCCTGACCAGAATCGCGCCCGGGCCTTGTGCGCCAAGGTTGAAGATATCTCGGGCAAGCGTCCCGAGGCGATTGTTGACTTTCGCCACTTGTTGGACCGCAAAGATATTGATGCCCTGGCCGTGGCAACGCCTGACCACTGGCACGCCCCGATCACGATTCACGCTTGCCTGGCCGGCAAGGACGTCTATGTCGAAAAACCGGTCAGTCACAATGTTCGTGAAGGTCGGCTGGCTGTTGAAGCAGCTCGCAAACACGGGCGGATTGTTCAACATGGGACCCAGTTGCGAGCAGCACCCCATTACCGCAAAGCATGGCAACTGCTGCGCGACGGTGTCATCGGAAAAGTGATGATGGTCAAGGCAATCAATAATCAACGACGGGGCCGCTTGCCGCTGCGAGAAAACAGCCCGGTTCCGGCAGGCGTCAATTATGACCTGTGGTTGGGGCCGGCGCCGAAACAACCGTTCAACCGAAACCGTTTTCATTCCGGCTGGCACTGGCACTGGGATTACGGGACCGGTGATGTTGGCAATGACGGGGTCCACCAGATCGACCTGGGACGATGGGCAATGGACCTCAAAGCGCCGCGGGCTGTCTCCTGCAGTGGTGCCAAGCTAGGGTCCCGCGGTGATGCCCAGGAAACACCCGATACCATGGTCGTAACCTGGGAGTACGACGACCTGTTGTATGTTTATGAGCAGCGGGATTTTACTCCCTACCGTATGCAAGCCCATCGACTCGACAACGACAACATTATTTATGGCGAAACCGGTTTCATGATGATTGATCGGGATGGTTACCGTGTTTTCTATAAAGGTGAACGAGGACCCTCTTTCCAAAAAACCTGGGCTGATTCTCCCGCGCACTACCAAAACTTTGTCGACTGTATCAAGAGTCGCAAGCAGACGGACTTGATCGCCGATGTGGAAGAAGGACATCGGTCGGCCTTACTCTGCCACCTGGCAAACATTTCCTATCGCACCGGACGACGACTGGAATTCGATCCGAAAACCGAAACTTTTACCAGCGATGCAGAGGCCAACCAGTTGCTGGGGCGAGAATATCGATCAGGTTACGAGCTGCCGAAAATCTAGAACTTGTCGGGCCGCCCGCTAGCAGAACGATTACTTGCTCTTAGCTGCCAGTTGCTGGGCCCGTTGCAACACGTCGGGCATCGACTCTAACCACAACGGCCTGGTCTTGACCAGTTCCTGCAACTCATCCGTTCGCTTCGTGTAAATCTCAACCACTTCCTCGTCTTTACCCAGTTCCAGGGCAACGATCAGCAATGCCAGTTCAATATTAACCGCGTAGTCCCTGGCCATTTCATGCTTCAGTAGTTCGTCCAGCAGGTTTCGAGAGAGATAATACTGTCCGCCGTGAAAAAACTTCTGGGCATAACCGAGCAAGACTTCCACGTTCTGCGTATCCAAGGCAATCGCCCGATCAAATTCACCCCAGGCGTAGCCAGATTCATCGAACAACAACTTCCGCTGCCCTAATTCCAGGTATCCGCGTGCATCAAACGGCGTCGTTTCCCGCGCCAACAGCGAGCGACGGGCCCACTTCTCCAACCAGCCGACACGTCGCCGGCCATTGACCAGGTAGGTATCTTTCAATTCGTCAAAATGATCGCGATAGGCGTGGCGACGATCTTCATCGCTCAAGCTGGCATTGCTGGCAATAAACTCCTGTTGCTCTAACTGGTCGGCTACTCTCTGGGCAATAAACTGGTGGGTTCGAATCGTGGGATGAACGTGGTCCATGTACTGATCGTATCCTGGAATTCCTTCCGGTGTTAACTTCTCCAGGGAAACCCGTACATCGACCAGCGAAGTCTTCGTCTGACGGCAAACTTTTAACAACTGCTGGTAGGTATCTTCTACCATCCGCAGTGGACAGACATCCGTATCCTTGGCACGAATGTAGTAATCGGCAGCCTGCTCTGCCTGGTCGAGCCGGTCAAAGCACCGCGCCATCCGGTAGTTCAACAGTGCATGCCCTGCATCAATGGCCTCCGCTTTACTGTAAAACTTCAATGCCTGTTGCGGATTACCCTCTTCACGCTCACCCGCTTCATAGGCCAGTTGAAAGGCCGTGCGCTGGGAGTCTTTGAGTGTTGTTGCCAGCTCTGATTTAAATGGTGGACAATCTCTCAGGTTCGATCCTAAGCCAACCAGTACCAGCGGCACCTTGTGCTCATCACACATCTTGATTATTGCTCGTAGCGAATGGCCAAAATGCTTGACAACCTGTTTCTGCCATTCGTCATCACGGTGGTAGGAAGCGTAGCCACTCTGGTCATCAAGCCGCGCCTTGACCTCATGTTCCATGACGGTCTTCTCAGATTCGCGAGCTTCCTCGACATCCGCTCCAGAGCCCAACTGCCGAGCCAACGTCACTATTCGCAACGAGTACAGCCAGTCCATAATCCCGCCACCGCGACTGGACCGTGACTTCACGTCCTGGTAGGTGCGATCTTCCAGGAATTCATTATGGCCGGTCGCCATCACGATCAAGTCCGGCTGGTAAGCCATCACTTCTTCGGTGATGCGGGCCAGGCGGTAACTGGCATACGACAACCCGCCGCAGTTGATTACCTCGTACTCACGGCTGGGATCTCGCAGTTTTAGTTCAATCTGCAACCATCGCGAAAACGATGTTTTTGTCGTGTAGGGACGACCGCGTACGGTTGAACCACCCAAACAAAAAACGCGAACCATGTTGGCCGGTTTCTTGGCGCTAAATTCCTGCGTACCAAAATACAACTGATGCGAACGCGTGGTTTCGTACGTCTGCTGGTCCCTGGCCAGACTGAAAAGAGGGTGGGCTCGCCCAAAACCTACAAACGGATCGACATAACCCGTAGGATCCCCCACGTCCACCGTCCGCAGGACGATCTCCAATAACACAAACGGAACCAAAGCAAGTACAATAGCGATCAAGGGAAAAAGAACGCGACGCCGCTTGCTGCGACGAGTCACTGGACTTGGCAGGTCTTTTGATTCAGCTGAAGCTGGCATAAAATTCTTGCTATTACCGTATCAGTAAGTTGACGTTTTATCACGCCTGACAAAAATCCCTAGTTCCACTCATTCCTATCTTGCGGATAAATAAAGGTATGCCTGACAACACTAGTGTAACGGATGCTCCCGATCCTAGGAAAGCTGTCGTTTTAACCTCCCGCAATTTCTTTCTGCTGGCGATCGTTTCTATTCTCCTGCTGGTTGCTATCCTGATCAATCAACGGCAAGTACGAAAAAACATCAATACTATCTCCGGTACCAGTGCACAGCGAAATTTCTGGTTACTGTGCCATGCCGGGGTAACCGACGAAGAACGAAAAACGGCTTTCCTGGAACTGCTCAAAGCTGGCAACATGGAATGGAGAAGTGCGAATCTTAAGGGCCTGGATCTCTCCGACTTGGACTTGCCGAGAAGCCAGGTCGAAAATGCAAACTTTGAAAATAGCAGCATGGCAGGAGCACGATTCTCAAATTGCGAGTTTTCATTCAGCCAGTTTCAACTCGTTGATTTCACAGACGCAGACCTGTCATCGAGCAACCTGATTGAAATCTACCTGTTGAAAGCGATCATGAACAACGCGGATTTCAATAACACCAATTTACGCAGAGCCATGATCGAACAAGTTACGGCTCATAATGCAAATTTCGAAAATGCAGACCTCTCCGAAGCACACCTGCTACTGGCCGATCTCACCAACTCGAACTTCAAGAACACCGACATGTCGCTCGTTAACCTGGAAGCTGCCACGCTGCAAGGTTGCAACCTGGAATCCGCAAACCTGGAAGGCGCCTTGTTGCTGGACACCGACTTCACCGATAGTAACTGGTGGCGGGCTCGAGGCTTGAGCAGCGACGCTCTTGAAAATATGCTGCGGTCTTTTTCGCCGTCAGCAGAAATTAAGCCCGCCTGGGAAGAGGATTTCAAACAATGGTTGACCGAGTTCACGACTGCTAAACAAAATGCAAACACGGAAAACCCCGCTCCTCAACCCAAGCCTGACCTCGATCCCGAACCCTGAATTCTGACACCGTCCTACCATCCGGCCCCATGGCAAATCAACCCCATACCAAACCGTCCTCCTCCCGCCGGTTGCGGAAAACATGGGCCGCAGCAATCATGCTGACGCTCTGCTCAATTCCGCTTCACCCGGCCAATGCCCAAGGACCGAAAACCAGCTTTTCACAACTGCTGGAAAAGCAGATGCGACAGGTCTTCGAGACGGTTTGCAGCTACGTAGAGCAGCATCCAGAAGCCGAGGATCTCGATTCAGCATACCAGTGGGTTTTTCAGCTCGCCCTGGACTACCGTTTCGAATCAGATGCCGTCCGACTGTCGGCACAGTACCTGAAACGGCCGCAACCAGTCACCTCGGTGCGCAAACTTGCCCAACAAGTTCTTGTCCTCGGCCAGGCCCGGCAAGGAAAGACAGAGAAAGCAAAAATAGCTTTCTTGCAATATCTCAAGGAACAGCCTCCCTACACGGCCGAACAGAATATCGGTTTCGCACTGCAGCTAGCAAGCGAAGTCCAGTTGCAACAGCAATACTCATTGGCCGCTGACATTTATGGTTACACGGCGCGACGATTTGCCTTGAATCCACAAGTCCGAGACCTTTGTGAAAACAAGGTTGCCAAGCTGCGACTGATCAATGAAAGCGCACCGCCCATTGCCGCACTGGACATCGCCAAAAAGCGGGTTGATATTTCCAGCTACCGGGGAAAGGTTCTGCTGATTGATTTCTGGGCAACCAACTGCCCGCCCTGCCTGGAAGAACTGCCTCACATGAAACGGCTGTACGAAAAGTACCACCCCCGAGGTTTGGAGATCCTTGGTATCAGCCTGGATGTCCACCAGAAAACAGTGGTTGAGTTTCAACGCGATCGCAAGATTCCCTGGCGGTTGATGATGATCGAAGCCTCCGCAGGATCTTTACGCCAACCTTATAAAGTCGCGTCGATTCCATCGGTCTACCTGGTCAATCGAGCAGGCAAAGTGGTCCAATTTGATCTCCGTGGCCACGATTTGGCGAAAGCCATTGGGCAATTAATAGAAAGCCCAAATTCACCCTGACACGAACGCCGAAGAATGCTTATAGTGGCAACATTGGCCCACTCAGCGAGCTAATCCATCGAAACTGGAATTGAACTCCATGTCGAGATCTTCGCTAACGAGACGGCGTTTTTTGCAGAGCAGTTGTGCTGCCCTGGGAGTCTCGTTGCCCGAGTTTCTTCACCTGCAACAACAGGCACTGGCAACAGACGCTGCCAGCGGTCCAGCAGGCAAAGCAAAATCCTGTATCGTCCTCTACTGCTGGGGCGGCATGAGCCATCATGAAACTTGGGATCCTAAACCGCTGGCATCCAGCGAAGTGCGGGGCGAATTCCAGCCAATCTCCACGGCAACGCCAGGGATCATGGTGTCGGAACACATCCCCTATCTCGCCAAGCAAACTGAGCACCTGGCCATCGTGCGGTCTATCCATCACAACAGTTCAGCACACGGCAAAGGAATGTACTGGAACATGACGGGCCATGCGCCGCCCCAGGCAACCACTGCCGTTAACTTGTCACCCACACAGGAAGACTGGCCGTCGCTGGGAGCCATGGTTTCCAAGTTTCGTAGTGCGCCACGTGGTATGCCACGGGCGGTTCGGCTTCCCTACCCGCTGGTCGATAACGGCACCCTGCAGGCTGGCGAATACGGCGGCTGGCTGGGACAACAGTATGACCCCATCGTAATTCGAACACCTGGCGGCAAACCCTTTGGTGGAGTCTCCCGCAGCCTGGGGGCCGCCGAACTAAATCTTGAACAACCGGTTGATCAGCAGCAACTGCTCCGCCGCAATCGACTCCTCTCAGGACTGGAAACCTCGCTACCCCCAGAAGCCGGAATTCAACAACTGCTCCACTTTCGACAGCTGGCCAGTGACATGCTCCTTAATCCAGAAGTCAAAGTGGCCTTTGACCTGGATCGAGAATCACCCCAGACACTCGAGCGCTACGGAGATCATATCGGTGGCCGTAGCATGTTGCTGGCCCGCAGACTCAGCGAAGCAGGAGTTCCCCTGATTACCGTCTGCTGTGCCGCGGGGGATTTGAATGGATCCCGCGGTGACCACTGGGATACCCATGGAGATAACTTTAACCGGCTCAAAAAAACCATGTTGCCCAGTTTTGACCGACCGGCAGCAACCCTACTGGAAGACCTCGCCGAGCGCAACCTGCTAGACCATACACTCGTCGTGATACTGACCGAATTTGGCCGTACTCCCAAGATCAATGGTGGAGCCGGCCGTGATCATTATCCGGGCGTTTATTCCGTCGTCCTGGCAGGTGGTGGCATCCAGGGTGGCCAGGTGTACGGAAGTTCAGATCGCATCGGAGCGCATCCGCATAGTCTTGCCTGTAAACCTTCCGACCTGCATGCGACAATTTTCAGCGCTCTGGGGATTCCCCTTAACACGCAGCTCTACGATACACTTGATCGTCCGCTACCGATTACCGATGGCCACCCGTTGCCCTTGTTTGGCTAATCAAACCGCTGGCGCCTGCTGCGTCATCCAGACTGGCCCTCCTTTACGAAGCGATCTTTGAGTTATAATCGAGGTACAACCCAACCGGACCCTCAGGCATGCCAGATCCATCCCACGAAGACCAATTACTCCAGCAAGCCATCGCTGGCGAAGTAGTTGCCCTGGAACAACTGCTCTGGTCGCAATACGACCGACTGCAACGACGTATCCAGCGCAAGATACCTGCTGGCATGCGCGGTTCACTCACTGCTGAAGACATCCTGCAAACCACCTTTGTCGACGCCTGGAAAAACATCGGCACCTTCACTCCCCAGGGAGATGACGCCTTTTATCGCTGGATTGCTACCATTGCCGAACGAAAACTGACAGACCGTGTGCGGGCCCAGGGAGCCGTCAAGCGTGGTGGCAAGAAAGCAGTGGCCGGGATGCAACAGGCTGCAGCCAGTTCCATGGTCAACCTGGTGGACCTGGTCGCCGGAGACTGGAGAAGTCCCAGTGGATCGGTTGCGTTTCGAGAAGCGGAACGAATCCTGACCGTGGCCCTGGGAAATCTCAAGGATGATTACCGAACCGCCATTTCCATGCGCTACTTGCAAGGCAAACCGATCGCTGACATCGCCAAGAAGTTAAATCGAACTGAACGTGCGGTTCAAATGATCTGTAACCGCTCACTGAAGAAGCTGCGAGAGGCACTGGGACGATCCTCCCTCTACCTGAGTAAACGATAAACTGCAAAAAGAAAACCTGAACGTGGATAAGCGAACTGAAAAAATTCGCCAATTGTTAAGCCAGCATCGGCAGCAAAGCGGTAGCGATGCGCTGACCGATGAAGAACTGGTCCAAAACAATTCCCAGCTGATGCCAGAACTTCTTCAAGAACTTAACAAACTGAAGTTAATCGACCAGGCCCGTGAAGAAGCCAGGCACGAGGATATTTCCACCGACGGTGGCCCGCGAGATCAGCTCTCTACCGAGACGTTCACCGAAAGTGCAAGTATCCCACCGCTGGATGCCAGGGTCCCCGATTACGATTTGCTGCGACGGATCGGCAAAGGCGGATTCGGAGAAGTATGGCTCGGGCATCATCGACTCCACGGCGAATATGTCGCCGTCAAGATCATTCCCAAGGAGCGGCTGGTGGAACTGGAAGGCGTCCGCTCGTACAAGCATCAAGCCAAGCAACACTCGAACCTGGTTCCCATTGAACATGTTGGCGAAACCGATACCTGTTACTACTACGTGATGCCCCTGGCCGATGATGTTAAAGGCCCCACGGCCCTGCGATCTCCGGAATACTATGAACCCAAGACGCTGCAGTGGTGCCTGGACAATCTGCCACCCATGTCTCCAGCGGAAGTCCGAGACCTGGCGCTACAGTTACTCGACGCACTCGCCGATCTGCATGAAGTTGGCCTCATGCACGCCGATGTAAAACCGGCCAATATCATGCAATTGCGAGGTGCCTGGAAACTGGGTGACCTGGGGTTAATGACCCGTAATGAACAACTCACGCTGGGACGCGGAACGGTCGCCTTCTGGCCACCCGAAGGGACAACCGGTCCTTCCGCTGACCTCTATGCCCTGGGAAAAACGCTCTACCTGGCTCTTACCAATACCTCGCTAAATTCCTTCGATGACTTTGTCGACGGATCCCTGCCGGTCAATGGCGACCCGGTCACGATCGCTCATTTACGAACCCTGATACAGAAAGCATGCAATAACGATCCCGAGCAGCGCATTCAAACCGCCCGTCAATTCCGCGACTTACTCAATCAGCGCGCGCCAAAATCTCCGCAACTGGAAAAACGAAAACCTCAGAAGCCAATCCCCTGGCGACGCGTCATAACGATTGCTGCCAGCTTGCTGTTGATTAGCTTAGTTAGTTACGGGATTTTTCAACTCTGGAACAGGAAACTTGCTCCACTCGCTGCAGGGAATTCCATCATCGACAACCAGCCTCTAGATAATCTGCAAGTTGACCATCTGCCGCGCGCCGAAAAAGACGATGGCGAACCGCTTGGAATCCTGGGACTGTCGTCATTTTGGGTGAAGCCAGCAGAGCAATTGGGCGTCCGCGTCAGCTTAAATAAACCGGCCCGTTTCTTTGTTGTCCTGCTCAAAAGCCCCGGCGACATGCAACTGGTCCACCCGGCCGGTGATGACACCCTCGCGCTGCTACCACCTGTCAAGTTAAGCTGGAAGATGCTGCTGCATGTCAATGAGCCACCGGCGAATTCCGAGACACCTTTTTGCCTGGGAGTCATGCTCGTCATCCTCAATAAACCCCTCACGTTTTCACAGTGGTCCGGCACACTGAGCCAGACCGCAACCCACAACTGGCCACCTGTGCGAAGCAAGCAGTGCTGGTTTTACCAGGACGGAAAACTGTTTGAAGCCCGCAATCGCGGAATCGGACAGTCCGAAAACGCCATTCCAGAACCACCCCAGGAGCTGGCGAGTTTCTGCCAGGCTGTACAAACAAACGAAGGGACCAAGCAGCTGCAACTGGTCATCTTTCCCGTCCTTCCCAGCCATGTCGGCAGTCGGGAGTAACTGTAGGGACCAACGACAAGCAATTGACCTGCAACAGATCTCATGTCGATGCTCCCCTCACAGGAACACTCAAAAAAACGCGATAAGCTACTAAAGGTTATCGCAGATTATTCCTTCACAACCGAAGCCGACCGGTAAGCATAAAACGCGCGCAGTCCGGACGTCACTGAACCTGCATGGTTCCGTTTCTTGACACCTCCACCAGTTACTAACGAGTTTAACAGACCGGCTTGCGCAGCGCGGGAAAAGCTTCCACTGGTGACCGCTAAAAACTGGCAGACAGAAATCGCTAGGCCAGCAAGTCACTGACCACCTTGCCTGGTGACAACAAGAAGGGACGACCCTGACGATCGTAAACATGCGTGCGGGGAGCAATCCCCAGCAAGTGATACATCGTCGCCGAAATGTC
>JAYGDG010000473.1:0-1579 GCA_046583015.1 Pirellulaceae bacterium
CATCCAATGGCGTGCCCAGCGTTCCCCAAAGTGCGCAGAAGCCAGGTAATGTTCGACCAGTTTTTCCCAGGCATTAGCCGACTCATCCTGGACAAATGCCTGAACTTGCTGAGGCCGGGGCGGCAAACCGGTCAAGGCATACGACAGGCGACGAACGAGCGTCTGTTTGTCCGCCCGCGTGGTTGGACCAAGGCCGGCCTCTGACAACTTGCTCAATACGAACGGGTCAATCGTCTTGCCAGTCCAACCTTCCCTGGTAGTTTTCGGCACCGCGGAATCACGTACCGGCTGTAAGCTCCACCAGTTAAGTCGCTGCTGAAAGGTCGCTTCCCACAGTTCTTTTGACAAGGCCTCGGGACTGGATGGCTGATCCCGCGGATCGACAGCACCATCCTTGATCCAAGTGATAAAATCACTGACTACCGCTGCCGGCAACTTCTTCTTCGGCGGCATCTCCAACGACTCGTGTTTCAGCGCCGAGAGAATCAGGCTCTTTTTCAGGTTTCCGGGAACCACCGCTGGGCCCGACTCACCCCCGCGTCGCATTCGTTCGCGACTATCCAGAAGCAACTCACCTTTCGGTTCCTTGCTGAGCACTGAATGACACTCGTAACAATTGAGAACAAGTACCGGTCGAATCTTCTTCTCAAAGAATTCTAACCTGGCAGCCTGATCGACCGCCGGCTTGTCAGCGGCGATGACGGTTACTGGGAGCAACAAGATTAACGGAGCGACCAGCCAGGCGATCGTGGCAGCTCGTCTTGCTGGCTCCTGAACATTCATTCAAGTGGTCTCCTGCCATGAAGCAACCAGCGATCTCACTTACTCTGCTTTCACCGCTGGCAAGGTCTTCACCATCCCGGCGTCCGTGCGTTGTAACTCCGCAACCAGTGCCTGGCGGAATCTCTTCAATCGCCGACTGTGCGAGGCGTCCAATGCCAGGTTCGTCAGTTCCTCGGGATCCTTGCGCAAGTCGTAGAGTTCTTCCATTTCACCTTCCACCAGGGAACGGATGTACTTGTAACGTCCCTTCACCAAGAATACCCACCAGGGCACTCCACCAGCGTCAAGCGACGCGCTGTCCGGCGGTACCTGGTCCGTATCAGAACCATAATTACGCCCGGTAAATGTCAACAACACCGGCTCCTCCCTGACTGAGCGGGGATCCTTGAGCAAGGGTGACAAGTCATGCCCGTGCATTTTCCAGGGTAGCTCGAGTCCGGCATACTTAAAAAATGTTGGAACCAAATCGACACCACCGACGGGCCGGCGGCAAGTTTCACCTGCCGGAATCGTGCCTGGCATACTGACAACCATCGGCGACCTTAGCGTCGCGTCATACGGAGCAATCTTGCGGCAGAAGCCATGTTGTCCCCAGCCAAATCCCTGGTCAGACGTAAAGACAACCAGCGTGTTTTCCAGTTGCCCCGTCTCCTTAAGGGTCGCGATCAATTTGCCAACACCATCGTCAATCCCCTTCACTCCCTGGTGATATTGCCGAACCCAGTCCTGCAGGCGATTGCCGTGAATTCCCTTGGCACCTTCCACCGTCTTGCCGCCAAAGGCTCCGCCTTTCATC
>JAYGDG010000489.1:0-11271 GCA_046583015.1 Pirellulaceae bacterium
ACCACTAAAAACAATTCGCACGCTCCCATGAATAAGCCGCTTCGCACAAGTTTTAACTTTCTCAGCCTGATCCTGCTGGGCCTCATCGCCGTCAGCGGACCACTGGTTGCTGCCGAAACCAACGCCCGCAGCAAAGCCCGCCTCTCCATCACCGCCAAGCAACTGCAAACACATATCGAAATCCTGGCCGACGACACGTTTGAAGGCCGCGCAGCGGGCAGTCGTGGCGGCCAGGCAGCGGCCGTCTACCTGGTCAAACAATTCCAGCAAATTGGCCTGGCCGGCGGTGCCGAAGAAGGAAAATTCTACCAGACCTTCGCCAAAAACTCGCGCAATATCCTGGCCCTCCTGCCAGGAAGTGATCCCAAGCTCAAAGACGAGGTGATCGTCGTCGGCGCCCACTACGATCATGTCGGCTACGGCAAACGCAATAACAGCTATGGACCGCTCGGCTACATCCACAACGGGGCCGATGATAACGCCAGCGGAGTGGCTGGCCTGTTGGAACTGGCCGAAGCCCTCAAGCAACTTCCCAGCGCCCCGAAACGAAGCATCCTGATTGCCCTCTGGGATGGCGAAGAACAGGGGATGCACGGGTCCAAGCACTGGGTCAAGGAGCCGACCGTCCCTCTCAAACAGGTCAAGTTCATGATCAATGTCGACATGATCGGACGCCTCCGGGAGAACCAAATGGAGATCATCGGCTCCCGTACCAGTCGCGGATTGCGCAAATGGCTAAGCGAACAAAACAGCGAGGCTCAATTGAAATTCAAGTTCCTTTGGGTCCTCAAGGCCGACAGCGACCACCACAGTTTCTTCAAGCAGCAGATTCCTGTCCTGATGCTCCATACGGGCCTGCATGACAACTACCATCGACCCAGTGACGATGCCGATAAGATTAATAGCGCAGGTCTCGAGCAGATCAGCCGCTACCTGTTCACTCTCACCATGGACCTGTCCAACCGAGACCAGGTGACCGCTTTCCGGGAACAGTCCGCCAAGGAATCCAAGAAAGACCGCAGGCGGTTTGAAGCGGCTCTCGATACGCCACGACCACGATTGGGCGTCTCCTGGACCGATCACGACAGCGAGTCAGGTGCGATCATCGTCAGCCGCGTGCGCTACAAATCACCGGCCGATACGGCCGGCCTCAAGGCCCAGGACCGACTGCTCAAGTTCAACGGCCAGGTCATTACTGATGATGAGAATTTCATCAAACTGGTCTCGGAGGTTTCCCGGCAAGCAGCCATCACCATCAGCCGCGAAGGCGAAGAAGAAGCACTTACCCTGCCGGTCACCTTCCCCGATCAGGCCTTGCCGCTGGGGATGATCTGGCGCAGCGATCCGGCCGAACCGGAGTCGGTGACGCTGGTCCACGTGGCCGAGGATTCCCCGGCCGCGCAGGCTGGCCTGCAGGTCGGTGACCGCCTGCTGCAACTGGGCGATCACCCGGTCCGTGAGAGCAGTGAGCTGGAAACCTTTCTGCAAACCGTCTCCCAGGACCTAGCGGTCGAGTACGAGCGACAAGGCCAGATCAAGAAATTGCAGATCACGGTCCCACCCAAGAAAAAAGCAGGCTAAGACGCACGCCATGTCCTCTTCCAAGTTGCGGCGCAAAATCGCCTGGGAGGCAGCCCGCCTGATTTACCAGCAGCAGGTGAGCCAGTACTACGCGGCCAAGATGAAAGCAGCCCGCCGCATCCAGAAGGGCTGGGTGAAACCGCGCGATTTGCCCAGTAATGCCGAGATTCGCGACGAGCTGCAAACCCTGGCCCGCACTCACGAAGGGCCCGGTCGCCAGGACCCGCTGCTGGCGATGCGACTCTCCGCCCTCAACCTGATGCAGCACCTGAAACTGTTCCAGCCACGCCTGGTGGGAAGTGTCCTGACCGGCAACATTCGGCAGGACTCAGCAATCGATCTGCATCTTTTCTGCGACAACCTGGCCTCGGTCAGCGGGGCCCTCGACCAGTTGGACCTTTCCTACCGGGTCGAACGGAAGCGACTTCGCAAGGCAGACCGGCAACGGACCTATACGTACCTGCACGTCAAGGCCGATTATCCGCTGGAGCTGACCGTCTACCCCAGCGAACTGGTGAAGCGTCATTTCAAAAGCACCCTGACTGGCAAACCGATGCCCCGAGTCAGCCTGGCGGAACTGGAACAGTTTCTCTCGACGGAGTATCCGGACCTGGATGTGGACGAGTTGCTGGCCGAGGCGGACGAGCAGGTCGATCATTTCCAGCTCTACCAGGCCCTGCTGTTGCCACTGGAAGATGTTCACCAGAAACGTCGTTACCACCCGGAAGGGGACGCCCTCTACCACAGCCTGCAAGTTTTCCAGTTGGCCCGCGAAGAGCTGGCCTTCGACGAAGAGTTCCTGCTGGCCGCCCTGTTGCACGATGTGGGCAAGGCGATCGACCCCGATGATCACGTCACCGTCGGCCTGCAGGCGCTCGAAGGTTTTATCACCGGGCGAACCGCCTGGCTGATTGAACACCACATGACAGCCCGCACCATCCTGGAAGGTACGATTGGCAGCCGCGCGCGGCGACGACTGCAAGCCAACGACAGTTACGATGAGCTGGTCCTGCTGGCCTGCTGCGATCGTGACGGTAGGGTACCGGGAGCCCAGGCGCCCGAACTGGACGAGGCACTCGATTACCTGCGTGATTTAACCGAGAAGTTTAATTGACGGCAGGATTGCCCGCTAGGCGGCGATCCGCTGATAAACCGTCTGCAAGGTCTGCGAGAGGGTCAGGCCACTCTTGCGAATCCCCTGCACTTCCTTAGGCCAGAGCTCGATTTCCAGGCGGTCCAGCACCCCTTCGCGACCGACGACCGTGGGGACCGAAAGGGCCACATCGCGGACGCCATAACAGCCATCCTGCACCGTCGAGACGGGCAGAATGCGGCGCTGATCCAGGGCGATCGATTCGATCACGTCGCGAATCGCAATCCCGACCGCGAAACCGGCTCCACCCTTCTTGGAAATCACCTCGGCACCCGATCCACGGGTACGGGTAAAGAGCTGGGTGGCCATGTTGGCCGTCCAGCGCGGATGCTTGTCCAGCGCCAGGCTGCCGACGGTAGCCGTCGACCAGATGGGAACCATGCTCTCGCCATGTTCTCCCAGGATCATGGCCGACACCTGCGTCGGTGGCAACTGTAACTCTTGGGCGATCAGGCTACGAAAGCGAATCGTATCGAGTTGTGTTCCCAGGCCCATCACTTGGGTGCGGGGCAAGTTCAGCCGGGACTCGGCCACGGCCGTGAGAATATCGACCGGGTTAGAAACCACCAGCACGATGGCATCGTCGCGGGGACCAGCCTGGTTCACTTCGTCAAGGATCGAAACGAACAGGTCCGTGTTACGGTTGATTAAATCGAGGCGGCTTTCGTCCGGCTTGCGTCGCGAACCGGCCGTGATGCAAATCACGTCGCTCGATGGAACATGCTCGTAGCCACCAAAGGTGATGACCTGATCGGCGGTACTGGGACCACCATGGAGCATATCGAGGGCCTGGCCTTCGGCCATTTCCTGGTTCAAGTCGAGCAGGGCAATTTCACGCACGATTCCACCACACTGCAGGGCAAACCCCGCACTGGAACCGACCAGTCCACCGCCGCCAATGATGCTAACTTTCATAATTTCTGCTTCCTTCTCAAGTAAATAAGTTCTCTATCCTGTTCTCACTTTTAGCTCGACTGGGCCAGTTGTTGCATCACCCGGTCGGTGATCAACTGGACTAGTTGTTCTGCGTTATTGCCGCCGGTCGTGACGGGGGAAGCTTCACTCCCTGCAGACCCCATCGCGGGCGGCGCCTCAAATGCTCGTCGTTCAACCCCGGTATCTGTCCAGCTAGTGCGAAAGACGTCGTTGGCACAGATGTCGCAATCTTCGTATTCGGACGTATTGCGTGGATCGGAGAAGCCCCATTGTTCTTTCAAGTCCAGCAGTTCGCGTTCCTTCTTTTCGCTAAAGTAATGCACGCCTCCCAAGCTGCGGGCCAGCATCAGGATTCGGCAATAGGCATCGAGGATTTCTGTCCACCAGTAGGCCCGTTCGACACTTTCCCCGTAGCTGACCGTGCCGTGGTTGGCCAGGATCACGACGTTTGTATTTTTTACGAAGGGAATAATCGTATCGGCAAAAGCCTGTCCGCCTGGCGTTTCGTACTTGGTAATCGGCACATCACCGAGAAAGACTTCCACTTCCGGCAACACGCACTGGGGAATCGGTTCGCGGGCCACGGCAAAGGCAGTAGCATGGGGCGGGTGGCAATGGACCACGCTGCGAATATCTTCCCGCTGCTTGTAAATCTCCAGGTGCAAGAGTGCTTCACTGGAACGCTTCTTGCGACCGGCCGTCTGTTTGCCAGTCATATCGACCGTGCAAATATCGTCCGGAGTCAAAAACCCCTTGCAGTGCATGGTCGGTGTGCAAAGCACTTCATTGTCATTAATACGTACGGTAATATTCCCGTCATTGGCAGCGGCAAAGCCCTTGGCGTAAATACGGCGGCCAATTTCACACATATCTTGCTTGATCTTAAAAACGTTCGTCATTAATCCACGCTCTCTATGCTCGGGTTAAGGTTTCAGGTTAATCGTATCGAGGATGGCCGCGTTGTAACTGTCGACCGGTTTGATCTCGGGGCGAAACGGCTGGGCCGCTTCACTTCCTTCACTGAGGGCTATCAACTGGTCCAGGCCGCTTCCCAATTCGTCCCAGACCACCAGGGTGTTTGCTAAATCCGGCTCGGAATCGTTGGCCAGGTTCTCCAGAGAGAGGGGCACGGCCAGTCGCAGCCGCGCCGCCTTAAAGCTGGGCAGGCAGCGATTCAACGTGACGGTTCCTAGTATCTTGGCAATCTTCATTAGTCTCTTTCGCTCTTTATGAAGCAGCTCGCTGGAGGGTAATTTTTCGTTCTCGCAAGGTATCAACCACGGCCGGTGTCACCACCGCCCGCGCCCCGACGACCAGCTGCTGGACGTTTTCAAGTCTCCCTTGGATGCTATCCATACTGATCACATGTTCGCTGAGGGTACAGGTCGTGCCACCCGCTGCCTCAGCAGTACTCACCGACAGGCCGTCATCCTTCGACTGCACGTCGATACCTGCCTGCCGCAAGCGGCGAACCACTTCGCTAACAATCCGTTCAATATCTTGCGCCGACAGCTCCATCAGTCTTGTATCCCTATAACAGTCCACCGGACGGGAGTTGCCTCGGCGTCCAACATGGCGCGGGCCGCTCGTCCGTCGCTGGTTATCATCACACACTCACCCTGCCCTGCCCCGACACCGTCGACTGCCAGTAGCGGCAGGCCGTCGGGCGTCTTGCCGTCAACACCATAGGGCTGAACAATCAGCAACTTGCTGCCTGTCAGCGAGGGGTGCTTGACGGTTGACGTGGCGGTACCAAGGACTTGGGCCATCTGCATAGTTTCGTCTCTCGTTTCTCGTGAGTTGGTTATTTACCCAGTACGTAGAGGTCATCGACCAGGGCACAATGGCGTTCGCGGGTGAAGGTCATCGCCGTGGTCACGCCCTCACCGGTGGGGCCGGCGATCGAGAAGGAAAGATACCCTTCTCCTCCGAGTCCCAGTCCCGCCATGGAAGGTCCGTTCTTGACAAAAATCGTGGTGTCCAGGGCCCGTCCCATCTTGGTCATATTGCGTACGTTATTGGAGTGAATCATCGCCGTGTGTCGAAAACCGTGTTCGTACTCCCGGGCGTAATCGATCGCCTGATCGACATCGCGGCAGCGAACCACGGGAACAAAGGGCATCATCTGCTCGACGGTCACGAAAGGATTATCGACCGACGTTTCACCAAAGAGCAAATCGGTGGGCTGATTCAAGGTGAGACCGGCCCCGGCGGCCAGCACGGCAGGATCCTGGCCCAAGAATTCTTTGGTCGCCGCGTCATGACGATGTTCTCCTTCGCCAACCGGTTGAATCGCCTTGGAGGTGAGTTGATCGATCTGCTGGCTGTTCAAGCGAACGGCCCCGGCAGCTTCCATGGCCTTCATCAGGCCGTCACAGACGCTGTCGACTACGAATATTTCTTTCTCACCAATACAGAGCAAGTTGTTGTCGTAGGAAGCGCCCTGGATGATACAGCGGGCTGCATTATCCAAATCGGCCGTTTCATCGACGACCACCGGCGGATTGCCAGGGCCGGCCACGATGGCTCGCTTGCCCGCATTGAGGGCTGCCCGCGCCACGGCCGGACCACCGGTCACGCAAATCAAGGCAATATCACGGTGATTAAAGATCACGTCTGCCGACTCGAGCGTCGGCTCGGCGATAACACAAATCAGGTTGTCGATCCCCAGGTCCTGGTAGATCGCCCGGTTAAAACGACGGACGCCTTCGGCAGCCACCCGTTTGCCACTGGGATGGGGATTCACGACCAGCGTATTGCCAGCAGCAATCATGCTGACCGCATTGCCGGTGATCGTGGGGAGTGAATGAGTCACGGGGGTGATCGCTCCGATCACTCCGAAGGGAGCATGCTCGACGATGGCCAGTCCGCGGTTGCCCGTGAAGGCCTGGCTGGTCATGAATTCGATGCCGGGAGTCAGTTTACCAAGTGTTTCCAGTTTGTTGATTTTGTGGTCCAGTCGGCCAATTTTCGTCTCTTCCATCTCCATGGTGCCCAGTTCGACGGCCTGTTCGATAGAGATACGTCGAATGTGTTCAATAATCCGCTTGCGATCATCGATCGTTCGCTCGGAGAGCTGCTCAAAGGCCGTGCGGGCCGCGGCGACCGCTTCGTTGGCACAGTCAAAGACACCATGACGCAGCGTCTGTTGGCTACCGTTCACCGCCGGCGCCGGCCCAACTTCTGCCAGGACCTGGGCAACCACGTTGCGAATCATCGATTCATTTACTTGTAGCGTCATGAGTTCTCTCTTCTTTCTCTAGTTTCGGGTATTCTGTTCTCGTTCCAGGTTTTCAGCCCTGAGGCGTCAGTCCTCTTGCTGGCGTGTGTAGACAGAGGCCTGGTCGACCGTCACCTGGTCGACGATTCCGACGACCACCGTGTCGACTGGCAGATCCTTGGTTTCCGGGGTCAGCCGGGCACTGGAGCCCTGCGTGATCAGGACGTATTCACCTTCACCGGCCCCCAGCATGTCGACCGCCACGAAGGTTCGGCCCGTGGTGCTGAGACTGGCCCGTTCTTCGGCTTCCAGTCGATAAGGTTCGACGACCAGCAACTTGTAGCCGACCAGCGCATCTACTTTTTGTGTAGAGACAACCGATCCGGTAACACGTGCAACAAACATGATTTATCCTTCCAAAAGTTCTTGGGTCTGGCGTGCGACGATCAATTCTTCATTGGTCGGCACCACCCAAATCTGCGTTTGACTCTGCGAACTGCTAATGCAAGTTTCGCCGTCAGCCGCCGCGTTGGCGTCCAGGTCTAATTCAATTCCCAGTTGTTGAAGATTGTCACAGACAGCACTGCGTATTTGCACACCGTTTTCACCAATCCCACCGGTGAAGACAATCGCATCAGCGCCGCCCAGTTCGACGAGTAAGCCGCCCAGGTAACGCCGCACTTCCGAGACAAACAAATCGAGTGCCAGTTGCGCTCGCTCGTTCCCTGCCGCTGCTGCTTCCTGTAAATCCCGCACATCACCACTGACGCCACTCACGCCGAGCAACCCGCTGCGGTTCGCCAGGTCATCGAGTACTTCCGCGAGTGTCTTGCCGGTCTTCTCGATGATTTCCGGCAAGGCAAAGGGATCAAAGTCACCCACGCGATTATTGTGAGGAATCCCCGTCTGCGGGCTCATCCCCATCGACGTCATAACACTCTGCTGACCACGGATCGCACAAAGACTGCTGGAACCACCCAGGTGGCAGGAGATAACCCTTAAGTCATCCCGTTCGAGCAGTTGTGCCGTGCGATAAGCGATGTAACGGTGACTGGCACCGTGAAATCCCCAACGCTTGATGTGCCACTGCTGGCCCCAATCGTAGGGAATGCCATACCACCGCAGATGATCGGCAACCGTTGCATGAAAACCGGTTTCAAAGGCTGCCACCAGGGGCATCTCTGGCAGTCGCTCGGCCAATTGCCGCATCGCTGCGATGTAGGGAGGATTATGGGCGGGTGCCACCGTGTTCATTTCTTCCATGGCGGAAAGCACCTCGTCATTAATTCGCTGTACCCCACTGATACTGCCTCCGTGAACCGCCTTGAAGCCAATGGCCGCAACTTCTGTTGCCTGCTGCAGGCAACCGGTTTCTGGATCGGTCAATTGTTGCAGACATTGCTGCACAGCGACTGCATGATCGGGCACGGGGGCCGTCAATTGCTGCCGCTCGCCGGCAATTTCAACAAAGCAGTCGCTTTCGGAAGCACCGATTCTCTCGATCCCACCGCGCGCTAATTGTCTTTCGTCTGTCATATCGAACAACCGATACTTGAAACTTGTTGAGCCCAGGTTGGCTACCAGGATTTTCATTGTCCACGAATCCTTCCTGCAGCTTTCGGTCCCCGCACCAGCGGCTGCTGTAAAACGAACAGCAATCGTAGCAGGGTTATCCAAAAACCATTTAGATCGCGTCACTCACTGTCCGCCTAGGACAGGTACGCACTGACAACCCCGTCGGCAGGCCGTGGAATCACGTGACTGCTAACCAGTTCGCCTAATTGCGTAGCCGCGGTCGCACCAGCTTCGACAGCAGCGCGAACGCTACCGACGTCACCACTAACGACAGTCGTCACAAGACCACCACCGATGTCGACGCGCTTGAGCACTTTGACATTTGCAGCTTTAGCCATGGCGTCTGTCGCTTCGATAAGCCCGACCAAACCTCTGGTTTCGACCAGTCCAATTGCTTCTTGCATTTCTAGGTTCCTTTAGTCATTTCTCTAACACTTCTTCATAAACCGCTCTCGATTCGCCCACAGCGAACCGGAGCCCGGGACAGGCGTTCTACTCCTTGGCAGCCTTTCTAAAGCTCTTGGGCAGAACACTATCCAAATCCTCATGCGGGCGGGGGATCACTTGAACGCTCACCACCTCACCAACACGTCCCGCGGAACTGGCACCGGCGTCGGTGGCCGCTTTGACAGCTGCCACGTCACCACTGACAAAACCGGTGACCAGGCCGGCACCGACCTTGTCCCAGCCGAGGAACTCAACATTCGCCGCTTTCATCATGGCGTCGGTTGCTTCAACCAGAGAAACAAATCCCTTGGTCTCAATCATCCCTAACGCTTCCCTTGTCTTGGCCATGTTGCATCTTCTCCGTATTAACAGGAACTAAAACAAACAAACGTCTCTTCAGATCAGGCGGAAAACGCTTCCGCTCGACCCCTTATCACTTTGATAAAACAAGCTTCTATCTCTTGAGGAGTCCACCTGCGCCCCGCGACCGTTACCTAGTGGCAGGCACACGCTTCCTCCTCTTGTTTCAATAACTCGACATGCGTCGCCTGGTCCAAGTGGCAGGCGTTCCCTTCATCCGTATCAATATGAACTTCCAGCTTGCTGGTCTCGTCCGCCCGTACCAGCAGGTCTTCGAAAACGACCGTGTTTTGTTCTGATTCAACTCGCAGCTTCATCAGGTCCCCGTTGCTCACACCATACTCACGGGCTCAAGCCAGGTTCATGTGGACGTGCCGGGCCGCGCGAATCACCCCCTGCGGCAATTCCACCACACCCTGTGGTCCTACCAGCACGCAGCCGGGAGTCCCCTCAATTTTGCCGCTATGACGAATCGGAATATCCAGGCCGAGCGAAATGGAATCGGTAAAGGCCAACTCCACCTGGCTAAAGGGTCGCGTCGGACCCAGCACCCGAACGGTCGGCAACATGCGGCGCCGCGGTCCGACCACCATCACGGTCTCCTCGGCTGCGAAAAAACCGTCCTGGTAAAGATCCTTCATCGGCGTGAGCGTATGCCCTGGGCCAAAGAGTGTTTCCACGTGCTCGTCACACAAATGGACATGCCGGGCAGAGATACTGACCATCAAATCGGCCGGGCGACTGCCGGGCGCCGCCGACGCCACAGCTGGCTGTGAAGCGGCTTGCGGAGCGCTTTGGGCAGCAACGATCTCCCGCACGATGCGTTCAATCGTGTCGCGATCTGCCGTTCCCGATGTGTTTGTGGCCGTTGCCATGCTGCTGCTCGCTCTCCGTTTCCTGTCGTCTGCTTCCTGTCGTCTAATGACCAGCCTACTGACTGGATGCAATGACTACCGTTACACCGGCTGCTTCCAGACGCTGCCGCCACTCGGGCGTTACCGCGTCATCCACCACCAGCGTGTCAACTTCTCCTAAGTCACATAAATGAGCCAGGCTGCTGCGATCGAACTTGGTGCTGTCTACCAACACGATCACCTCGTCCGCCGCCGCCATCATGGCCCGCTCGGTTTCTACCAGTAACAAATTGCTGTTATAAAAACCGTCCTCGTTTAAACCGGCTACGCTCAGCACGGCCTTTTGTACTTTTATTTCTGCCAGCATCTGGTTCGCATACGGCCCCAACAACACGCCCGTGCGGGCATGCACGTAACCGCCAACCATCACCAGGTCTGCCGTGTCACTGCCGGCAAACAGGGTGCCCACCGGTAGCGAGTTGGTAACCACCTGCACCGATCGACCGACCAGCAACTGGGCTAACTCGTAAGTCGTGCTTCCTCCATCCAATAAGACGGTCTCACCGTCGGCAATTCGTGCCACAGCAGCCCGCGAGATCTCTTGTTTCTTAGTCCAATTCTCCTTTTGACGCTGGTCAAAATGAGGCAGTTTGGGCGATGGTCCGGTGTAAAACACACCACCATGCGTCCGCCGCAACACCTGCTGTTGCTCCAGAAAGTCTAGGTCACGCCGTACGGTTGACTCGGAAACTTTCAACGTTTGCGCTAAATTTGGTAACCCGGCAAATCCCTGCGACCGGACCAGCTCCAACAGGCGATCACGCCGTTCTCGTACGCTCATCAGCAGCCCTTTGCCTCGCTCCAGGGGTAAAGCTAACTCCCACACAACGCCCACATCATAGCACCTTTCTGAAGCTTATCTATCACTTGATGACAGAATTCTCTCACTTTATTATGCTTCCCGGGCGGGAAAAGGCCAGCAGGAACCGAGAAAGATCGCAACCCTTTGTTTAGCAAGGGCTTAGCAACACTCGGCGAAAGCAACTCTGCTAGTCGCCGGGGAGGCTTATTTCAGTTCCCCACGGGGAAAGAACCGCATCAGCAGGCCGAGCGCCAGCCAGCTGGCGAGCAACAGACATTGCCAG
>JAYGDG010000573.1:0-15511 GCA_046583015.1 Pirellulaceae bacterium
GCTCAGAACGAGGCGGTAGAGGAATTCTTCCCGAAGGAATTGTGGTTTGTCCTCCTAGGTATTTTTCTAATTTTAGTCGTGGCAGTGCTCTGGATGTTTGGAGTTTATGGCAAGCTCTGGTTCCAGGCTTTCATGTCAAAAGCGGATATCAAGCTCTTGAGCCTTGTGGCGATGGGGTTTCGCCAGGTCAATCCGAAAATCATTGTGTCTGCCAAGATCCGTGCTCGGCAAGCCGGCTTGGATATCAATCGAAAAGAAGGAATCAGTACCGAACGGCTAGAAGCCCATTATCTTGCCGGTGGCAATGTTCTAAACGTCATCCACGCCATTATTGCTGCGCACCGCGCGGGTATTGATTTGGATTATGATCGGGCGGTTGCTATCGACTTGGCTGGCCGTGACGTGCTCGACGCGGTCCAGACCAGTGTTGATCCGAAAGTGATTGATTGTCCGGATGCGGAACGTAGTGGCAAGCTGACCTTGAGTGCGATTGCTAAGAATGGCGTAGAACTCAAGATCAGAGCGAAAGTGACGGTGCGGACCAACCTGGAACAATTGATTGGTGGTGCTACGGAAGAGACGGTGATTGCACGGGTTGGTGAGAGTATCATTTCCTCGGTCGGTTCCTCGGCGGATCACCTGGCGGTACTGGAGAATCCGGACTTGATTACCAAGGCCGTGTTGGACCGAGGTTTGGACGCCCAAACAGCGTTTGCGATTGTTTCCATTGACATCGCGGATATTGATGTGGGCGAGAATATTGGTGCCCGGTTACAGGCTGATCAGGCGGAAGCGGACACGCGCGTGGCCCGGGCAGAGGCGGAAAGTCGCCGTGCGGAAGCCGTGGCCAGCGAGCAGGAAATGAAGGCCAAGGTTGCCCGTAATCGGGCAGAACTCGTGCTGGCAGAAGCAGAAGTTCCCCTAGCGATGGCTGAGGCATTTCGTCAGGGGAACATACATGTCGACAACGCATCTGGTTGATTGACTCTGCGGGCGGTCAGTACACGGTTTGCTGGCCAACTGGCTGTTCTTTATCCGAGTGAAAGAGAGGTTATCCGATGATGTCTTTGTTGCTAGTTTCTGCGCTGATGGCGGCTGAACCGGATGACAAACAGTTGCCCCTGTTAAAGACTTTCCGGGAGGAATTTATCCTCGTAACACCGGGCCGTGGGCTTTACCCCAAGTCGTTTACGATGGGTAGCACGGGATCGGCGCCGTCCGTCGAACAACCGGCGCACCAGGTGACATTCGAATATCAATTCCAGGTTGCCAAATACGAGGTCCCGCAAGACCTTTGGGAAGCGGTGATGGGGAGTAACCCCAGTAAGTGGAAAGGGCCACGCAACGGTGTTGAGATGCTGACCTTTGCTGAGGCCCAGCAATTTTGCGCGAAAGTGACCCGGTTGCTGCGGTCCGCCAAGCTCATTGCCGAGGCGGAAGTGATTCGCTTGCCGACAGAAGCGGAATGGGAATACGTGGCACGTGCCGGTACCACGACGCGTTACTCCTTTGGCGATGATGTGGCGGGTCTCGATGCCCATGGCTGGTTTACGGGTAACGCTGCCGGCAATGATCCGCCCGTGGGCGCCAAGAAGCCGAATGCCTGGGGATTATATGATATCCACGGTTATCTTTGGGAATGGTGCCTGGATACAGGCCATAAGGATTACCGTCAGGCCCCGACGGACGGATCTGCCTGGGTCCAGGGTGGTGCGGCGAAACTGCGCGTCTTGCGCGGGGGGAGTTGGAAAAATAAGGCAGTGAAGTTGACCAGCAGTTATCGCTGGCTGATGCTCGCTACACTTAAAGACGATGCTGTCGGCCTGCGCTGTATCCTGGCAACTGAAACCAAAGCGACCAAGACTCCCTAGCCGGTTGTTACTTGAGATCTGGCAAACGTGAGCGGGTATTTTTCAGGATGGCATTTAGGGTCAGCGAGATGGAAAAGGCCGGTTGTTGGCCAATCTTGATGTCGTTGAGTTCCGCCTGGACGATTCCAAACGGGGCTTTCTGGTGTCGCCAGGTCGTAACCTGGCAGGTTACCTGCCGGCCCTCTTTCTGATATTTGAAATCCCCTTGCAGGCCTTCGCAGGATAGTTGTCCCAGTTTGCTTTCCACCAGTTTTTTTGCCAGCGGTTGCTGGTTTTCAAGAGCCCCGTATAACACGATAGGAATGGGACTAACGAGTGCATCAAGTGCGTCCGTCAATGGTTCCGGGTCACGATTACCTCGTTGGATGTAGGCCTTGGCTTTGACAATGTGGGTCAGGGGTGCTTGACCCGCCTGGCAGAATTCTTCAGGGATCAGGAGTTTTTCAGTCATCTTGATTTCGCGGTCGTTGACCGTGACCGAGTAGTAGATTTCGATCCAGCGGCATGGTTGCTGGTCGACCGTTTCCTTGCCCACCGAACTGATATTTAGAGTTCCGGTGGCTGTCATCTCCTTGTCCTCCCCCTTTGTCTTAAACTTCATCAGAAAGCGAACGGAGGTACCGTCGATGGGGAGTTGCGAGAGCAGGTTTTGAGCGGCGACTGGGGTCGTAATCCAGAGGACAAGGACCAGCAAGAGGCTGAGGGTTTGTCGCGGCATTTTATTTTCCTTTCCAGGCACTGCAGTGCGACCGTACGTTAATTAGAGTTTGCGTTGCGCAGGTCCGAGAGGGTATGACGGGGATCGATCACCTTGAGTGCCTTGAGCGCTTCGGCGCGAATAATCTCATCCCCTGCCTGGTTAGCCAGTGCGTCCAGCTTGGGAATGGCCTGACGTGCTGAAGTTCCGATCCGCCGCAGGCTTTGGATGGCGATCTTGCGCCATTGTTGATCCTGGTCATCGAGCAACTGAACCAGTCGCTCAACAGTCTGTTTGTCAGTCGGGCGAATCAAACTGATCCGTTCGGTGGCCGCAATTCTCAGCAACCGTTGATCGCTGGAAATGGCTTTCAGCAAATCCGCTCGTGCTGGGGGACCGAGAGCTGCCAGGGCCCGACAGGCCGTGATCCGTCGAGGCAGTTCCGAATCCGTGTCATGCAGGATGGTTGCCAGCGCGGGGATAGTGCTGGTTCCCTGTTGTTTCAGCCAGATTTCTGCTCGTTGAGCTGCTTTGTCGTCAGCTTGTTCCTTGGCAGCCAGGGCCGCATTGATTGCTGCATCCAGATCACTGTATGCATCTTGAGGGACCTTGATGACGGGCTGGCGAAGACGAGGTTTCTTGGCCCGGCTGGATGCTTTCGAGGAACCTTTATCAGTTTTTGCTGACGGTTCGGTGCTACAGCCGCTAACGAGTGGGATGAGTAGCGCCGAAGCACAGAGAAACGAGAACAAAGATTGTTTTGACATTATCAGGGGGATAAGTTTCGAAGAAGAATGGTGTTGCCCGCCTGTAGACAAACTTATCCCTTTCAGGGGCTGACGGACAGGTGTCAATCAGGAAAAAAGACCATCCGCGATGGGTGCTGGTTGTTTACAATGTTCCGGATAGCCCTTGATTGACCCCGGCAGATAGGTTCAATAGAGGTGATGGGGAGTTTGGATCAGGCAACTCCAGGGGAGCGAGCATGAAAATCGAACCGGCCAAGACTCATATTGTTAAGCAATTGAAGCATGGAAGCCCCTTGATTTCATGTCGTTTCGATCCGACAGGAGACGCTATTTTTTTTGGGGCCGAGGACAGTCGGGTGTGGCGCTGGCACCTGGCCAGCAATACCAAGGTTGAGCTCTCTGGTCACGAAAGCTGGGTGCGGGGGATGGCCTTCCATTCCGAGGGACATACCCTGATCACCGGGGGTTACGACGGCCAGTTGATTTGGTGGTCACTTGAGGCAGACAAGCCGGTGGTGAAGCGCAAGATTGCTGCCCACCAGGGTTGGGTGCGAGCTGTTGCCGTGAGCCCCGATAATCAACTGATTGCCTCGGTTGGGAATGACCTGGTCGTGAGACTTTGGAGTTTGGCTGACGGCAGCCTGGTTCGCGAAATGCGAGGCCACGAATCTCATATCTACAACGTGGCATTTCATCCGGGTGGAAAACGACTGCTGAGCGGGGACTTGAAAGCGAACTTGCTGGACTGGGAAGTCGCCACGGGTAAACAGCAGCGACAGTTGTCCGTCAAGTCGCTCTACAAGTATGACAAGGGTTTCATGGCTGACATTGGTGGCACCCGTGCCATGGCATTTAGTAGCGATGGTAAGCTGGTGGCTTGTGCCGGAATTACCAACGTCAGCAATGCCTTTGCAGGCGTGGGTAACCCTTGCGTGGAACTGCTGGAGTGGGAGTCAGGTAAACAGAAAGTACAACATTTAACCAAGAAGAAGCTGCGTGGCGTGGCCTGGGGAGTGGTGTTGCACGATCAGCAATTTACGGTCGGCGTCTCGGGAGGAGGCGGTTCCGATGGTTACCTGTTGTTCTGGAAATTCGACTCGAAAGACGAGTTTCACCAGATGAAACTGCCCAACACGGCGCGAGACCTGGCTTTAAGTCCCACGGGACATCAGCTGGCCATTGCCCATCATGATGGACATGTGCGGCTGGCGCAAATGACCGCTAAGAAGCCGGCTTAATGAAGCCGCTGTCCGACTTGGGCGCCTTCGTCGAGACAGGCCAGGAAAACTTCCTCGCCTCCCGGCCCGCAGGCAACAATCATTGCTTCGCTGGTCCCAAACTTCATTTCCCGGGGAGCCAGGTTGGCGACCATGACCGCCAGTCGCCCAACCAGTTCCTCTGGCTGGTAGGCCTGTTTAATACCGGCCAACACGGTTCGTTGTTCGTCTCCACCAAGGCTCAGTGTCAGCCTGAGTAACTTGCGGGCTCCTTCCACGTGTTCGGCATTAAGGACCCGCACAACCCTCAGGTCAACTTTCATGAAGTCTTCATAGGTACACTGTTCGGCCAGTGGTTCGTCTAGCAGTGGCTGGTTGCTGTCAGCGGCTGCTGGCTGGTCATCAGCGGGTTGTTCCGCTTGATCTTTACTCTCTTCGATCATGGCATCAACGTCCTTTCGATCAACACGTTGTAACATATGTTTGAATTTATTAACCGGTGTTCCGGTTAGTGGTGTTTGTGATAAATCCCACTGGTCCAATGGCTGTCCCAGGAGTTCTTCGGTTTGGGTAGCCAGTTGTGGCAAGACGGGTTGCAGATAGATCACGAGCTGGCGGAAAAGATTCAGCGCGATGGTGCAGACTTGTTGTAGCTCGTCGGCTCTTGTCTCGTCCTTGCGCAAGTTCCAGGGCTGTGCCTGTTCGACGAAGGTGTTGGCCTGGTCGGCTAATTCCATGATGAGCCGCATGGCGCGGTTATAGTCACATTGTTCGTAAGCCTCGGCAATGGTTTCCCCTGCCTCAGCCGCCCGCTGGAAACGTCCCTCATCTTCCGGGTATTCGGTCGCCAGGCCGCTCTCGGCAACGAACTTAGCCGATCGACTGGCCAGGTTCACCACTTTACCGACCAGGTCTGAGTTGACCTTGGCAACGAACTCATCCAGGTTCAAGTCAACATCATCCAGTCGCGATCCCAATTTGGAAGCGTAATAGTATCGCAAGTAAGTTGGATCAAGGTGTTGCAAATAGGTGGCCGCCTTAACAAACGTTCCATCCCGCTTGGACATCTTCCGGCCATCAACGGTTAGGAAGCCATGGATGTGGACTTTCTCAGGCAGGCTGAAGCCAGCGATCTTAAGCATGGCAGGCCAAAAGAGCGTGTGAAAGTAAATGATGTCCTTGCCAATGAAGTGATGAATTTCGGTATCAGGGTCTCGCCACCAGGAGTCAAAAGATTCACCATGGCGATCACACCATTGTTGCGTCGAAGCCATGTAACCGATGGGTGCGTCGAACCAGACAAACCAGTAGTTTCCCGGACTATCCGGAATCTCAAAGCCAAAATAAGGTGCGGGCCGCGAGATGTCCCAATCCCTTAAGGGCTCATGCAGGAAGTGCCCTTGCAGGTAATTGGCGACTTCCGACTGCAAGTGCTTTCCACACTGTGTCCACTCAGAAAGAAAATCGTGTAACGCTTCGATTTCAATAAACAGGTGATCATGACTTTTGAGAACCGGCTTGGCCCCCGAAAGTGTACTGACCGGGTCAATCAAGTCGGCGGCCGCGTAGGTGGCCCCGCAAGCATCACAACTGTCACCGTACTGATCGCTCTTCTTGCAACGGGGACAGGTTCCCGTCACAAATCGATCCGCCAGGAAGATTCCCTGATCTGGATCGTAAAGCTGTGTGACTTCTTTTTCGTGAACAAGCCCCGCTTCGCGAATTGATTGCCAAAACTGTCCGCACAAGGTAGCGTTTTCTGGGCTGTTGGTGCTGCCATAGTTGTCAAATTCGATATCAAACCTGGCAAAGTCACTTTCGTGCTCCAACTTTATCTTCTCAATCCACTCCTCCTCCGTACAACCTTCACGTTGAGCACTCATCATGATCGCTGTTCCATGCGTGTCATCTGCACAGAGATAAAGGCAGCGATGGCCACGCAGTTTTTGGAAGCGAACCCAGATGTCCGTTTGGATGTACTCCAGCAGGTGGCCCAAGTGAATCGGACCGTTGGCGTAGGGAAGGGCCGCAGTAACGAGGATGCGACGTGAACTCATGATGGATCGCTGGTTTCCAAGAAGTAGCTAGCATGCAACGAATGGCTGAGCTTGGCATTGTATCCGAGCGACCGTGGAACTGGGAGGTGGTTGTTTAATTTGGCGGCCGGTTTTAGCTGGTGCTGGGCAATAGAACTCTCTTTTTACTCGCTGGCACGGAATCTGCATCTTGATGACGTGAGAGATGCTGGTTGCAACTGAAGGTGCCAAGTGTGCAGGGGAAATCAGTCGGCACTTTAAAGTGATAGCATCCGACACGAAACTGACCTTGTAAGAATTTCAAATACGGGACACATTGTTCGATCTCAGCACCTGCCGACACCTTTGGTTGGGGCTGAGCAAACCGAGTCAGCGCAAGTCGACCGAAAAGGATTTTGGTTGGCGTCAGGTTGGTCCGCCAATCCTAGAGCGTGGCACACTCCAAGGAGGGAATGACTATGACGCTTCATGCGTTGGTACTGCTAACGGCTCTTTCGAGTCCCGGTGAAACAGTTTTACTGGAATTTACCACGACTGGTTGTGCTCCGTGCCAGGCGATGCAACCGATCGTACAACGGTTGCAGCGTGAGAGGTATCCAGTTCGCCAGGTCAACATTGCTGTTGACGGTCAGACGGCCGCTCGATTTCGAGTTTACCAGGTACCTTGTTTTGTCATGGTGGTTAACGGTCGCGAGGTTGAGCGGGTGGTTGGTGCGACGAGCTATCAGCGACTGGTATCGATAATCCGTACGGGCACGCGCCGGGCAACGGCCGCGCCTCCAGTGGCCCCGGTTTCAGCAGCTGTTTCAATCCAGCCACCGGCCATTCGGCCGGCGGAAACACTGGTGCGACCGACGTCGGTGGTGACTCCCCGGTCTTCTGGAAGCCCGCAGCAGCGAGCCTTGGCGGCCACGGTTCGGTTGCGAGTGGAAGATGCTCGAGGCACATCGTTTGGCACCGGGACGGTAATCGACACCCACGGGAGCGAAGCACTCGTGTTAACGTGCGGCCATCTTTTTCGCGATTCCCAGGGTGCCGGTGAAATTCACGTTGATTTGTTTGTTAATGGCAAGACACGGACGGTGCGGGGCGAGTTGATTGCCTACGATGCGCAGCAGGATGATGTGGGGCTGGTCAGTATTCGTCCCGGCACAATCCTGACACCGGTATCGGTTGCCACTAGCGGCGTGAACGCTGGCAGCGGCCAGCAGGTTTTTGCGGTTGGGTGTAATCGCGGCGCTGGTCCGACGGTGTTGTTGAGTAAGATTGCTGGTGTGAATCGGTTTGTTGGATCACCCAACTACACGGTACCGGGGCGTCCCCTTGATGGTCGCAGCGGTGGTGGTCTCTTCACGGCAGACGGCCAATTAATTGGTTTGTGCAAGTGGGCGGTGACCGATGCGGACGAGGGTGTTTACGCAGGATTGGCAGCGGTCCACAAACATCTTGCCAAGGCGGGTCTACAATCAGTCTTCGAGTCGGTCGTGAGCCGTGATTCCCAGGTTGTGCCGGCGGCAGCAATTGCGACTACTCCGAAAATGACGAGCCCGGTCACGTTGATTGAGCCTCCGAGTCTGGTGTTAGGCCAGGGTGTTCCGATCGGGGTGGATTCCAATCAGGTCCGGGACGCGGAGTACGCGGCTAAATTGCAGGCTTTAGAAAAGGCTTACCAGATTTCCCGCGAGAGTTTGCGCCGCGAGTACCAGCAACCGTCCACCAGTGGGCTACCGACTCTGAAACGTTGACGATCGAGGTTGTTCCTGCGGGCCATTTGCCGGGCAGCTTACTCGATCTCGAAAATCGCTTCGATTTCAACGGAGATATTATTTGGCAAGGCTCCCATGCCGACGGCACTGCGAGCGCCGATGCCAATTTCTGGGCCGAACACTTCTGCCATGAGATCACTGTACCCGTTGATGACTGCGGGCTGCTGACCAAAGTCTTCTGTGCAGTTGACCATACCCAGTGTTTTGACCAGTTGTTTCACACGATCCAGGCTGCCCAACTGCGCTTGCAAGGTGGCCAGGATGGCGAGGCCCGTTTGCCGAGCGGCATCATAACCGGCCTGTTGATCAACTTCCGAGCCAACTCGACCGACAAACATGGTGCCATCCGGTTTCAGTGGTCCGTGACCGGAGACGTAGGCCATGTTGCCACTTATGACCAGCGGTTTATAGACTCCCTGGGGAGCGGGAGCTGGCGGTAATTGCAAATTGAGTTCTTGCAGCTTTGCGTCAGCACTCATGACGTGTACAACTCCTGAAAATATGGATTCTGGTGAAAACGGATTTGGTGGCAAGACGTGAAGTATACCAGAAGCAGCGGCCGGGCCAATTGGCGTGCCCGGATCGGTGTCAGCGAGCCAGCTTAATCGTTGGTCGAGGGATAAATTGTTTCCGGATCGACAAGTCGAGTGGCATGAATCTCGACTCCATCATCGCTTACTTGTCGAAAGAAACAGGAGCGATATCCTTCATGGCAGGCGACTCCCTGCTGGCGCACCTTCAAGAGAATAGTGTCGGCATCGCAATCGATGGCGATCGATTCAACGGTCTGCAGGTGACCGCTCTCTTCGCCTTTTTTCCAGAGTCGATTGCGACTGCGACTCCAGTAAACCGCTTGGCCGCTGCGCAACGTTTCCTGGTAGGCTTCTTCATTCATGTAAGCCAGCATCAGCACCTCATTGGTTTCTACGTCCTGCGCAATTGCAGGCAGCAGACCGTTGGAGCATGAAAAGTCAGGCCCAGTGATTGTCTTAGAAGTCACGTGCGAGTCCCTTATCTAGAAGCCAGTTGGCAAGTACCGAGAATTGACTTGGTTTCTCCTGCGGATCCATGGTCAGACCATCACTCGTATTATCCACGATAGTTGGCTTCTGCCCAGTGAGTTCTCCGCGGCTAACCCCCACAACCGGTATGACCCAACTCATTCACATCAGTCAATCGGGCAACTCGGAAGAAGTCGAAGAACTGTCATTAATCGTACGAATCGTCTGACGGTATCATTGTACGAGAATATCGAGTTGCTGTGATGAATTGGCCGATCTCCACTATCACAGGACCAAGATTCCCCCCGCTCCCCTCGGTGGCAACTTACTTGCCGAAAGCATCTAACTTGGAGAACTCGTTGTGTCTACTCCCCTTAGTATCGTGTTGCCTGTCTACAATGCAGAAGCAACCTTAGGCGATCAGGTTCAGGATCTTTTTGATTTAGTGGCTGATCTTACAACGCAATTCGAGATCCTGGTTGTGGACGATGCTTCCACGGATGCAACAGAAGAGACGGCCTATGATTTGATTTGCCGCTATTCCCAAGTCCGTGTGGTGCGCCATGGCCGGCGATTAGGGACTACCGCGGCGATTCAGACGGGCTTACAGCTCTCGGAAGGGGAAGCGGTTTTCGTTCACAAGGAACACGAACCCCTGCAACCGCATGATTTGAAGCGCTATCTAGAAGCGCGCGAGCAGCCTCCGGCGGTCTATTCGCCAGTGGCCGAGGACCCGCGTGCGGTGGCTTGATTTCCTTCCCCCCCAAAGGGGCTTCTTTTGGAAGAGATTTCCTTCCGATTCGTTCGAAATGCCTGAAATCTAGTCGTTGAGTGCTGGAATTCGTGGAACTAAATGCTCTCTTGGCGCGTCTAACGCTTGAAGCTTTTGGTTGTGCGACATGGTAATTCAACTTTTGAAGGAGTAGCGACGCCCCTGGTTCTCTTCTTTCTCGGCCAGGTCCCGGTCTCAATTCAACAGTCCTTATACCCTTGTTTTGGAATGGATTGAGTACCTTTTGATCGAAGAAAACGAGCCGTTGTTACTCTGGTTGCCATCGCACATGACTAGTTCATGTTTCGAGAAGAGGTACTTGTCATGGCAACTGTCGATTTCAATTTCACGTCTCCAAGCAGCCTTGAACCAGCATCAGCGTTGGGCGTGGTGGAGCCATTAGATCATCGGGTTGATCCGTTACCGGTTTCTTACCCTAAACTCGCCTCTGACATGATGGAAATGGAGGAGACTGAGGATTCGGGTGTCCAGATGCATCGCATTCGGACAGTCCGGATGCAGCAGGAAGTTTCGATGCGAACAGCAGCTCGACGAAGTGGCGTCGACGTTCGCACCTTGCGACGTCAAGAACGGGAGACGAGTGATTTACGGTTGAGTGATTTGCACAACTGGCAAAAGGCGTTGGATGTACCAATCGCTGAACTGGTGGAAGAGCCAGGAGCCCATCTTTCCAAGTCTGTCATGGAACGTGCCCAGATGGTTCGTTTGATGAAGACAGCGGCGCAGATCCTGGAGAAAGCGGAAAGCGAGGGCATGAACTGCATGGCGCAGGTCATGGTGAACCAGTTGGTTGACATGATGCCGGAGCTAGAGGGTGTTTCTGCCTGGCACGAGTTTGGTCAGCGTCGCAGCCTGGATGAGTACGGCCAGGCCGCAGAGCGTTGCCTGTCCCATGACTTGCTGGTTCAATCTTGCCGAGAATAGTTAAAGGCGAGTGGCCCGTCTGGTTCTTTCTTCGTTAGCCTGTTCGAAAACGCGCCTAGGCTAGTAACTGGCCATTGAGCTGGGTCGTGATTGCCTGCACCACGTCATCACGAATCTGGTCGGCTTCTTCGCCGGTTAGCGTTCTTTCGTGAGAGCGAAGCGTGAGTGAAAACAGGATTCGTTTCGTACCTTCACCGTCCCGTTCGGGATCCCGGTAGGTTTCCTGGTATTGAAGGCTTTCCAGGAATTGCCCAGCAGCCTGGTTGACGACCTGGGAGAGTTGCGACCAGCGGACGGCATCTTGCAAGATAATATTGAGATCCCGGGTGATGACCGGGTAGGCACTGGGCTCCACGAACTGAGGAACCAGGCAGGCGGCATCCAGTAGGATCTGCAAGTTGACCTCCAGCAGGCTTGTTGCTGACCGCAGTGAAAACTGTTTGAGGCTGGCGGTCGAGACACCTCCCATGAATCCCAGGGTTTGACCGGCGAGTTCCAGTTGCACGCCCTGGCCCCTGGCAAACAGGGGTGAATCGCAGGGAGTCACCTCTAACGATTCCTTGATCTTGAGTGTTTCGACGAGTGTTTCGATTAGTCCCTTAAGGTCGAAGAAGGACTTGCTACTGGAAACGGCCAGTGTCCATTGTTCTGTTGGCAACGCTTCGTTACTGGGCAGATAGATATTAGCGGTTTCAAAGAGTTCGACGACGGGATTGGAGAGTGACTGGTTAATGCGGCGTGCTTCGAGCAGGCTGGGGATCAAGGAGGTCCGCAGCGTATCGGCACCTTTGAGCATCGGCGTATCACTCAGCAGTGGTGCGGCACTGGTCCAGCCAGTGAAGACAGAAGTCCAGTCGGTGGGGACCATGCTGGCCGTGATTGCTTCATCAAATCCGGCGGCGGTCATGACTTGTCGAACCTGGCTCTGAATGCGATCGGCATTGGTTCGATGCGAGGGAACCATGGGGACACCCACATCCTCCGGAATCTGATCATAGCCGTGAATACGGGCGACTTCTTCGACCAGGTCGATTGATCGCGTCAGGTCGGGTCTCCAGCTTGGTGGTGTGACGGTGACGGTTTCGTCTGATGTTTGGAGGTCTTTGTTTCCCAGCGCCAGCAGGATGCGCTGCACTTCCTGCGTAGGAATTTCGATTCCCAGGATTCGTTTCAGTTCTGCCAGTGGCAGGACGACCGGTTCGGGAGAGGTGCCGGGTTGACCAACATCGATGACTTCCTGGTCAAGTTCCCCGCCGGCAATTTCCAGGATCAGTTCGCAGCAACGGCGACTGGCCCAGTCAATTCCCTCTGGATCGACACCTCGCTCAAAGCGGTGTGATGAAGGGCTGTGAAGATTCAGACCGCGGGCTGCTCGCCGCACGGCCAGGGGAGCGAACTGGGCTGCTTCCAGCAGCAGGTCGGTTGTTTTTTCACAAACCTCAGTTTCTGCCCCGCCCATGACTCCACCCAGGGCGATGGCTGATTCTTTATCGGCAATCACACACATACCTGCTTCCAATTTGTACAACTTGTGATCAAGTGCCTGGAACGCTTCCTTGTCGGTCGCTTCCCGTACTACCACTTCGCCCCCGAAAAGTTCCTTGAGGTCGAAGGTGTGCAGCGGTTGGCCGGTTTCCATGAGGACATAGTTGCTGATATCCACCACGTTGTTGACTGGTTTCCAGTCTTTATTGAGTGGCAGGAAGATGGTTGCCAGTTGATCTTGCAGCCATTGTGGACTGGGACCAATCTTGACGCCCCGGATGATCCGTCCGATATAGCGACTGCAGAGTTCGGGAGCATCAATGCGGATCTTGAAATTGTCGTGGATACTGGGTCCGTTGGCGACTGGCTGGGGATCTGGCAGGTTAAGCGGCTGGTTCCATAAGACGGAGATTTCCCGAGCGACTCCAATATGTCCCAGGCAATCCGGGCGATTGCTAGTCACTTCCAGATCGATGGCGAAGTCATCACCGACCGAGCGGGTTCCCTCATGATTGAGGCCGGCCATGGCGAGCCGGATTTCCAGCTCGGACAGTTCCATGTCCAGGGCGACATAGTTTTTTAGCCAGTTCCAGGATACAAGCATTGGTGATTTCGTTTAGGGGTTTAGGACAACATCAAAACTGGTGCAGGAAACGGATATCGTTCTTGTAGAACTCGCGAATATCCGTAATCCCGTGGCGTCGCATACACAATCGCTCGACTCCCAGGCCAAAGGCAAAACCAGTGACTTGACTTGGATCGTAGCCAACTGCGGTCAGCACGTTGGGATCGACCATGCCTGCGCCACCGAATTCGACCCATTGATCATTCCAGTGATAATCGACTTCCACGCTCGGTTCAGTGAACGGGAAGAACGAGGGGCGGAAGCGGATATGGACATCTTCTCCCAGGTAGCTGCTGGCAAACAGTCGCAGCACGCTTTTCAAGTCTGCCATGGTGACTTGATGATCTACCAGCAGTCCCTCCATCTGGTGGAACATGGGATAGTGGGTGGCATCTGCCGTATCGGGTCGATAGACTCGTCCCAGTGAAATGATTCGGACCGGGGGTTGGGTGTTTTCCATCACGCGAATCTGGACGTTGCTAGTTTGGCTGCGCAGCAGCAATTCGTGGCCCTGTTTTGCTGCCCCTTTCGCCGCCACTCCCAGGTAGAAGTTATCGATAGGATCACGTGCCGGATGTGCGGCGGGGATATTGAGCGCTTCAAAGTTATGCCAGACATCTTCAATTTCCGGCCCGTCTGCGACACTAAACCCAAGCCGTCCCATGATATCTTTGAGCTCTTCGATGGTTTGCGTAATGGGGTGCAAGTGGCCCAGTTGCAGTGCCTGGCCGGGCAGCGTGGGATCAAATTGCTGATCCTCTTGTGAGCCGGAGTCACTGGCAGCTTGCAAACGCTGCTGGGCCTGCTCGAGGGCAGCTTCAATCGCCTGCTTGGTTTCATTAAAGCGCTGGCCTGCGGTCGGACGATCTTCTTTGCCGACGGCTCCAAACAGTTTTTGGGCGGCCTTGAGCTGACCCTTTTTGGCTCCCAGGAAGTCGATACGGGCTTGTTCCAGGGTTTCCTGGTCAGGCGCTGCTTCGAACGTGCTGACCGCGCTGGCAGTCAGTTCATCGAGTTGCTGCAAAAATTGGGTCAGATCCATGCTGACTTGAGTACCCAGCGGCGAAGGTTAGCCACACAACTAGAAGCGATCTGTTATCGACGTGCGTCCTGCGACATGGCTGCCAGTCAAAACCTGGTTGTCATGCCGGTGACGTTTTATCATGTTTCAACAGCAAGCAGGTTCAGGCTGCCAGTGTTGCTTTGACCTGTTCCACGACCACATCAAAACCAGTCGGATCATGGATTGCCATTTCGGAGAGCGTCTTACGATCCAATTCAATACCGGCTTCGTTTAGTCCATGAATGAACTCGCTGTAACGCAAGCCATGCTGACGGACGGCCGCATTGATACGGATGATCCACAATCGGCGGAAATTCCGTTTTCGCACACGGCGATCGCGGTAGGCATAGACCTCGGCCCGCACTAATGTTTCTTTGACGGTTCGCAGTAGATTTCCACGGCCGCCGCGATATCCCTTGGCTCGTTTGTAAAGGCGTCGCTTGGCCTTGTTACGAGCTGCTCCCTTGGTAGTCCTCGTCATGACTCTTCATCCTTCGTGCCGCGATCAGGCCTTTCCAGGACAGTGCTGCTTTCAGGCAACATGCAGTCTGGAAACGTTTCTTGCCCACGCAGTTGGTTTGTGAACTTCTCGCTTTCCTAAATCTTGTTTGGAAAATCCGCTGTTTGTTTCCAGTTGGTGTCAGGGCCACACCGAAGAAACCGCATTGTTATTTCACCAGATCAGTTGCTGTATCCATTGAGTGCCTTACGAATGGATGCTTCCATGCAACTATCGACGGTTGTCGTTCCTCGCAAGTTACGCTTTCGTTTGTGTGACATTCCCGCAGCCAGATGACTGGTACCAGATTGCCGATGCTTGGCCTTGCCCTTGGCCGTTAAACGGAACCGCTTCTTGGTTCCTTTGTGAGTTTTCTGCTTCGGCATTTGGTGAATTCCTCTAATCAAGGACATGAGCAAACGTCAAAAAGCCCATTCTAGGTCCCTTTCGGTCGCTGGGGAAGGGGGATTCAGCGAAATCCGGGGCATCTTCCCAGCACTCCGACGGTCCCCGCGGAGAGGGTCCAGGGTGTAAAATAACGGTTCTTACTGCGCGTCATGAGAAGGAGAAGTGTATGAATGGGAAGGAGCTGATACTCTGGTCAGTTCGAATCGCCTTGTGCTGTTACGCAATCTTTGGCTACCGGGTCATTCACCGGAGGCTTACCGCGACCCCGCGAAAACCGGCAGTTGACCGTCAGGATCGTTGGTGGTGGTCGCTGACTGGCGTGATATTCTGGTTGCATTTTGTAGCGGCTTTTCATTTTCAGATCGGAAGAGCACACG